>JBKJRE010000595.1:0-6159 GCA_046594775.1 Rhizobiaceae bacterium
GCCGGAAACCTCGTCGCGGCCGGACGACTGCACGTGGATGACCGCGCGCTGGATGACGCGCTGGAAGCCGGCAGTGGGCTTGGAGTCCTCGTCATAGCCGGTGACCAGATTGTCGAGTTCAGTGTCGATATAGGTCAGCACCGTGTGTTTCAGATCGTCGACATCCACGTTGCAGGCGCGCATTACGGCGGCTGCTTCGGCATCGTCAATCAGCGCGAGCAACAGATGCTCGAGCGTCGCGTATTCATGGTGACGTTCGTTGGCGAGCGTCAGCGCCTGGTGAAGCGCCTTTTCGAGGCCCTGTGAGAAAGCCGGCATTCAAAACCTCACTTCTTCTCCATCACGCATTGCAGCGGATGCTGATTCTGTCGCGCGAAATCCATGACCTGGTTAACCTTGGTCTCGGCGACCTCAAATGTATAGACCCCGCATTCACCGACTCCATGATTGTGAACATGAAGCATGATGCGCGTGGCGGCTTCGCGGTCCTTCTGGAAGAAACGCTCTAGAATGTGGATCACGAACTCCATCGGCGTGTAGTCGTCGTTGAGGATCAGAACCCGGTAAAGGCTGGGCTTCTTCGTCTTGGGTTTGGTGCGTGTAATGACTGCCGTGCCCCGGCCAGTGCGGTCGCCGTCGTCATCGCCTTCCTGCATGCGAATCATGCGTTCGTTGATGGCAGCCCCGCCAGTCTTCACCAAGTCGTCCTCTTTTCGTTCAACGCCAGACAAGCGACATGTAGTGCTTCGATGGGTGATTTTAAGCCCTTCATTTCTGCTGACAATATGACGCCGGACCAAATCAGCCGAATTTGCCGCTATCGTGAACATGGGTCGGTAGCGCAGTGAGCGAAGCGCTGCAAAGCCCGGTCCCGTATGCGCACACGGGCCAACGCAAGACGGGATGCCAAGCGCCGATTTCAGAAGAATACAATTCAAAGCCGCAGAAAAGTATGAACGCGCCGGTTACCATAAACGGATTGGTAACGCTGGCGACCTACTGTTCATTGCAAAGCCGGGCACGTCCTTTGCGGCCCCAGATGAAATACAGACTTCAAAGGAAGTGATCGTGCGTAAAGTGTTGAATGCCCTTGCCCTTCGAGCATTTGTTTCTCTCCGATCAGCAATCGTCGTCGTCGCGGCGTTGACGATTGCATCAGCATCGACCGTCCCCTCCCACGCCAATTCGAAATATGCCGCGATCGTTGTCGACGCGAACACTGGCAAGACGCTGTTTTCCTCGAGCGCTGACGAGCCGCGCTACCCCGCCTCGCTCACCAAGATGATGACGCTCTATATGGTATTCGAGGCGCTGGACAGCGGACGAATCAGCAAGTCGACGCAGGTCCCCTTCTCGAAGAATGCCGCCAACGAACCGCCCACCAAGCTCGGCGTAAGGGCCGGCGGCTCCGTCACAGTGGAGACGGCCATCCTGTCGCTGGTGACAAAATCCGCGAATGACGCATCGACGGCGGTCGGCGAAATGCTTGGCGGTTCAGAAGATGCGTTCGCCCGCCAGATGACCGCCAAGGCGCGCCAGCTTGGCATGACCGGCACGACCTTTCGCAACGCCAACGGCCTTCCCAACAGCGCCCAGCGCACGACAGCCCGCGATATGGCCACGCTCGGCATCGCCTTGCGGGAGCATTATCCGCAATACTATTCCTATTTCTCCACCCGCTCCTTCACCTACAACAAGCGCCGCATGGGCAACCACAACCGGCTGCTCGGCAAGGTCAAGGGCGTCGACGGAATCAAGACCGGGTATACGCGCGACTCGGGCTTCAACCTGGTCTCCTCCGTTTCGGACGGCAATCGCCGGATCGTCGCCGTCGTCATGGGCGGCAAGACCGGCAGTTCGCGTGACGCGCACATGGCGGACCTGATCAGGCGATATTTGCCAGCGGCTTCGACCCGGCGTGGGGGCGGCGATCTGGTCGCCAAGTCCGCACTCTCGCCTATCCGCACGCTGGTTCAGGCCATCCTTCCAAAGAAGAACGCGCCCCTGCCCAAGGCCCGTCCGGAAAAGGAAGTCGAAATTGCCTTCAAAGAGACCCGGGCCGACCCTGATCCGGTCGCCGTGGTGCAGGCCTATGCAGAGCCCATCGAGGCGCGCATGGCCGACATCGACCCGGTCAACACAGCTTCGGTCAATCCGCCCTCTGGCTGGGCTGTCCAGGTGGCGTCCTCGCCAAGTGAGATCGAGGCACGCGCCTTCCTGGCAAAAACCAACAAGCTGGCGCCAGGCGTGCTGTCGGATGCGTCCGGTTTTACCATGGCGTTCAACAAGGACGGCGTGACTTACTACCGCGCCCGGTACGGCGGCTTCGGCTCCAAGAACGACGCATGGAGCGCGTGCAACGCCCTCAAGAAGAAGAAGCTCGATTGTTACGCCGTCAAGCAGTAGCCCAACCGGCCCCCATTAGAGGCTCCCGAATTGTATCGTGTTGAAGGAGAACTACCCGTGATTGGAGAGAAGGACGTCCTTGGCTTCGTTTATCCTGGCCGCAAGGAAGGAAGTGCCGCCGATGTCGGGGTGCAGGCGCTGCATCAGGCGACGGTGCGCCTTGCGGATATCCGCCGTGGCGGCCCCCGCTTCAAGACCAAGGATCTGGTAAGCCTCCTCCTTAGTCATGGCGCCCGAACCTGGCGGAACACTCTGCCTGTGGCCACCGTTCGACTTAGCGTCTTCGCGCCATCCGGCAAAGCGGCCGTCAAGATACGTCTCTAGCAATTGGCGGCTTTCGAAGTCGCTGTCCAGTTCACCGTGGAGCCCGCGCAAATCGTCGAGGGTCATGGCGCTCAGTGTCTTTGATTCATGCGTCCCGGCCAGCACCACGCCCTCAAGCCTGCCGGTATCATGGTCAAGTTCCATCTCCAGCGCCGCCGTCCTGACCGTCGAGCGTTGCCCCTTCATCTTCTTTCCGGCGCGCCTTGAGCGTGAGCGGCCATACCAGGCCACCGCAAGCAACAGCAGCATGCCGGCGATGCCCGCGCGTCCGGTAAACAGGGCCCCCACGCCCACAATGGCGAGCACAAGCGGTCCGGCGCTACGCATGGCGCCGGCAAGTTTCGAGGCGTCGATCCGCATGAAGCCCGCCAGCAGTGCCGTCCCGACCAGCAGGAGGGCCGCTATCACCAGTATTGCGCTCATGACGCCTTTCCGCCGCGCAGGTTTTCGATCATCAGCCGGTCTTCAGGCCGCCCCCGCGCTTCCAGGGCCTTCAGGCCGCCGGTCGCGAAAACGGCGACTGCTGACAGGAGCTTTGCCAGCGCGGCGGCGGAATTGTGATCGAAGCGGAACCACGCCCCTTTCGACAGCCGTGCGATTTCCTTGAAAGCCTGTTCGGCAGTTCTGTCGCTGCCCTCCTGAAACACGAAAACCGGGACACCGCGCAGGCCTAGCCGCCCGGCCTTGTCGGCAAGTTCGTCGATCCGCTCCTCCATCGCGTCGCCAATATACACCAGCGCGGCGATCTTCTGCTCGGTCGTCTGGTTCAGCGCATGGCTAAGCACCTTGCCGATCTGGGTGGCGCCGCCACGGCAGTCTATCCCGGTCATCAAGCGATTCAGCGCACCCGTGTCGGTGACGAATTTGGACGACCGGCATTCGCCCATACCGCGGAAATAAACCAGCTGAACGGCAAGTGAGCCGGCTTTCCCCACGGCGTCGAACATCTCGGCCTGCAGCGTGCAGGCGAGGTCCCACGTCGGCTGGCGGCTCATCGTGGCGTCGAGCGCCAGAACGAGGCGGCCACCACCTGGGGCCTTGGCGGCGGCAACGGCCCTTGCCTGGCGCAGGAATGCGTCGATCGCGCCCGAGCCGGAGCGTGTTGCCGCCTCGGCCGGCGATGATTTTGTCACGACGGGCGGTCTGGGCTTTTTCATAGTCCTGAACATGTGGCGTCGATATGCTGCTTGCAAGTCCGGCCACCTCTCGAACGAGGTACGGATGTTGCGCAGTGTCGCTCAGAGCAGTCCCAGTTCGGCCAGTTCGCGGCGCAGTTTCGGCGGCATTTGCGCCAGATCGCTGCCGCCTGTGCCGATGTCGGCCGGCGCCTCTTCTGGTTTCAGATATCGCCATCCCTGGAAGGCCCGGCGCGGCTGCCAGCTGGTGCGGACGACTGGCGGATCGAGCATCAGGTGGCAGCGCGATATGCCCTGCCCGTCGACGAAGGGCCGCACCTCCAGCAGCTTCTGCCGGCATTGCACATTGCCCTTGATGACCCAGTAGAGCGAACCGCCGTCGACCAGTTCGGCGGCGCGGGTCGGCACCATGCGCGTGGTATGGAAATATTCGATCGGATCAGCGGCGCGCCGGCGCTCGTCGAGCCTGTACGCGATCCATTCCTCGAGATCCTCGACGCTGTCGCATCCGACGCAAAGCTTTACCAGGTTCAATGACATGCACAGAGCATTAGCGCGCATCGCCGCCTGGTCAATGGTGGACCGCGTTATGCACAGGAGCCGGCCTCACAGCTTCGTCCGGAACTGGCGGCGCTATTCGATCATGCCTCTGCGTTCGCTGGCGCAGGGCGATGCAAGAATGATATAAAGGCGCCGACCGGCCATCCGTCCGGTCTGGCTTTGACCCTCAAGGAGACGTCATGCGCGCCCTCACCGCTATTGCAACAGCAACCCTGTGCCTGTCGGCCAAGCCCGGCCTCGCCGACGACACGACCGGCTTCATCCTCGCCTATGACCGTCTGGCCAACGTTATCGTTATGGACGACAAGACGGTCTGGGAAATCGTTCCCAAGGATCTGCCGCTGCCGGCCGACCTGATGAAGGGCGACAGGATACGCATCGAATTCGTCACCAATGGCGACAATGGCGTGGGAATGATCAATTCGATCAAGCGCGTGCCTCGCTGAACCCCTCGACGACGCGACCCTGGATCGTCGCACCGCCAGAGAAACTCGAACGTCAGCACTCCACGACGTTGACCGCCAGCCCGCCGAGGCTGGTTTCCTTGTATTTTTCGTTCATGTCCATGCCGGTCTGGCGCATCGTCTCGATGGCTGCGTCGAGCGGCACGAAATGCTTGCCGTCACCCTTGATCGCCAGTGACGCCGCCGTCACCGCCTTGACCGCGCCCAGCGCGTTGCGCTCGATGCAAGGCACCTGCACCAGCCCGCCCACCGGGTCACAGGTCATGCCGAGATGGTGCTCAAGCGCGATCTCGGCGGCATTCTCCACCTGTTCCGGGGTCCCTCCCATCACCGCGCAGAGGCCCGCCGCCGCCATCGCCGAGGCCGAACCAACCTCGCCCTGGCAGCCGACCTCGGCGCCCGAGATAGAGGCGTTGGTCTTGATGATGCCGCCGACCGCCGCCGCCGTCAGCAGAAAGTCACGAACGCTCTCCTTGTCGGCCTGCGGGTGAAAATGCAGCCAGTAGCGCAGCACTGCGGGCAACGTTCCGGCGGCGCCGTTGGTCGGCGCGGTCACCACACGGCCGCCGGCGGCGTTCTCCTCGTTCACCGCCATGGCGTAGATCGAAAGCCAGTCATTGGCCAGCAGCGGGTTTGGCCGGTTTAGGCTCCATTCTTCCTGCAGCCTGTCGTGCAGCCGCCGGGCGCGGCGTCGCACCTTGAGACCTCCGGGCATGATGCCGTCCTGCGACAGCCCCCGGTTGATGCAGGAAAGCATCGCGTCCCAGATGCCGTCGAGCTGATCGTCCAGCCTTTGGCGCGTCATGTGGATTTCCTCGTTCGCCCGCTTCATCTCGGCGATCGACAGCCCGCTCCGCTCGGCCATCGCCAGCATCTCGACGGCATTGGCAAAGGGATAGGGTACCGCGATGCTGGGCTTTTCCGGGCCGCGCGCCTTCAGCCGCTGCAATTCCTCCTCCGACACCACGAAGCCGCCGCCGATCGAATAATAGACCCGCTTCAGCAACAGCCGGTCGCTGGAATCATAGGCGTAGAAGCACATGCCATTGGCATGGCCCGGCAGTGGAGTCTTGCGGTCCATGACCAGGTCGGCGGCCGGATCGAATCGATAGGCTGGATGTCCCTCCGGCTCAACCCGCCGCGCCGCGCTGATCGCCTCGACGACCGCGTCCGACCGGTCGGGGTCGACTGTCACCGGCGTCTGGCCGGCCAATCCCAGGATCACGGCGCGGTCGGTGCCGTGGCCGATCCCCGTATAGGCTAGCGAG
>JBKJRE010000616.1:0-3172 GCA_046594775.1 Rhizobiaceae bacterium
ATTGGTCTGCGGGTCGAAATGATAGTCCCAGACATTCTCAAGCAGCATGGTGCGCGTCACCACCTGTCCGGCATGGCGCATCATGTATTCGAGCAGGCGGAACTCGCGCGGCTGAAGCGTGATGTCCCTTCCGGCGCGGCGCACCGTATGCGACAGACGGTCGAGTTCGAGGTCGCCGGCGCGATAGACCGTTTCGGCCTCGCGCGAACTTGCCCGGCGGCTCAACACCTCGACACGGGCAAGCAGTTCCGAAAAGGCATAGGGCTTGGTCAGATAATCGTCGCCGCCGGCGCGCAGACCGGTGACACGGTCGTCAACCTCGCCCAGCGCCGACAGGATCAGGACCGGGGTGGCGTTGCCCCGAGACCGAAGCGCGGCGATGAGGGAAAGGCCGTCGCGACGGGGCAACATGCGGTCGACGATCATGACGTCGTACTCCCCGGAATCGGCAAGCGCAAAACCCGTCTCGCCATCGCCTGCCACGTGAACGGTGTGACCGGCTTCGGCGAAAGCCTTTTCAAGATAGTCGGCGGCCTCGCGGTCGTCTTCGATAACGAGAATCTTCATGAACCCTCTATACGCGAAAAAGGTCCGCGAAGCGGCATCCGTTCGCGAACCTTGTGATGGCGCCTGGCGGCTGGCAGGAGATGGAACCCGCCGCCGCCTACCCGCCCACGGATGACCGGCAAATACCTGTCCGCGGCGGATATCCCGGAGCGGAGGCTCGGCAAGGATGCCGCCCGGCTCCGGGAGATGTCGGCTCTATCAGCCCTTGGCGACGGGAAGCGTCACGAAGCGGCTGGTGTCCTGGCGCATGACCTGAACCAGAACCGCCTTGCGACCCGCCTTTACGGCATCGTCCATAGCCTGGGTGACGTCTTTTGCGGCCGAGACTTCCGACGTGTTGACGCTGGTGATGACGTCGCCAGCTTCCAGGCCGCGATCGGCAGCGTCGCTGCCCGGCTCGACATCGGTGACCACGAGGCCCTTGCCGTCATCGGCCGGCGTTACGGTCAGGCCGAGATCGGCAAGCACGTTTGACTTCTCGGGTTCGGTGGTGCCACCGTCGGCGGCGGATGCCTGCTGCTTTGCGTCCGGCAACTCGCCGAGTTCGACCGTGAAGTCCTTCGATTCGCCCTTGCGCATGACGGTAACGTCCACTGACTTGCCCGGTGCGATGTTGCCGATGACGCGTGCGAGTTCCTTGGGCGACGCTACATCCTGTCCGTCTACCCCGGTAATCACGTCACCTGCGGTCAGGCCGGCCTTCTCGGCAGGACTGCCGGGCTGCGCGTTGGAAACCAGTGCTCCCGTTTCCTTGTCGATGCCAAGCGATTCGGCGATCTCGGTCGTCACCGGCTGAATCTCGACGCCGAGCCAGCCACGCTGGACCGAACCGGTCTTGATCAGGTCCTGCACGATTTCCTTGGCCGTTGACGCCGGAATGGCGAAGGCGATGCCGACATTGCCGCCCGATGGCGAGAAAATCGCGGTGTTGATGCCCACCACTTCGCCGTTCAGGTTGAAGGCGGGGCCGCCCGAGTTGCCACGGTTCACGGCCGCGTCGATTTGCAGGAAATCGTCGTAGGGGCCGGCGCCGATGTCACGGCCACGCGCCGAAACGATACCGGCTGTAACCGTGCCGCCCAGGCCGAACGGGTTTCCGACGGCAACGACCCAGTCGCCGACGCGAACCTTGGAGTCATCGGCGAAGTCGACATAGGTGAACTTGCTGGAAGAGTCGGCATCGACCTTGAGCACTGCGAGATCGGTGCGCGGGTCGGTTCCGATGAGCTTGGCGTCGAGTTCCTTGCCGCTATCCATAACGACAGTGAATTCCGATCCGCCTTCGACGACATGGTTGTTGGTCACCAGATAGCCGTCTTCCGAGATGAAGAAGCCCGATCCCTGCGAAACCGGACGCGGGCCGTTGTCACGGCGGTTGTGGCGCTTCTGCTGCTGGTCGTTCTGACCGTCGCCAAAGCCACGGAATTCCTTGAAGAAGCGCTTCATCGGGTGGTCATCGGGCAGGTCGTCGAATCCTGGGCCCTGGAAGAAGTTGCCGCCCGTGTCGGCCGCTGGCTCGATCTTGGCCTTGACGCGCACGCTGATGACAGCGGGAGACACTTTCTCGACGACGTCGGCAAAGCCCGGCGCCTGCGGCGCGTTCACGCGGACAGCCTCCGCCAGCACGGGCACCGTGCCCGTGGCCACGGCGCCGAAACCGATCGCGCCGGCGATTGCAATTGAGGCCGCGGCGGCAAGCAGCCGGTTGCGGCGATGTGAAATGGGGCGGGGGGAGGTCGTCATCAGTTGTAATCCTCTTGCTCGGACGCGCTAAGCCGTCATCCTGCGACAAGAGATAGAGGCCGGCACATTACCGCGCCATTTCCAGTACATGAAATCTTTGTAATCTGGTGTCCGGGGTCAGCCGTCCCGCCGCAGGATGTCATCCAGGGCAGCGGATTCCTGCGCGTCCAGTCCCCTGGGTTCGGCGCGTCTTTCCGCCCGTCCGGCGCGCACCAGAACCATGCCGCCGACCAGAAGCAGAAGCAGCGGCGTGCCCCACAGCAACGCGTTGCGCAGACTCAAACGGGGCTTCAGCAGCACGAATTCGCCATAGCGCGAGACGATATAGTCCAGCACCTGCTCGTCGCTGTCGCCGGCGGTCAGCCTTTCGCGCACCAGCACGCGCAGGTCGCGCGCCAGGTCGGCGTCGGAAATGTCGATCGACTGGTTCTGGCAGACCATGCAGCGCAGTTCGGCAGACAGCGTGCGCGCCCGCGCTTCCAGTTGCGGGTCGGCGAGCGCTTCGCCCGGCTGCACCGCCAGAACCGACCCCTGCTGCCACAGAAAAAGCGAGGCTGCGAAAAGGGCGGTAAAAGCCGGGCGCTTCACGCCGTCGCCTTTCCGGCGCTGCCAGAAATCGCCTTGCGGCGCTTCGCCGGCGCGCCGACCCTCAGCCTGCGATCGAACAGCGAGACGGCGCCGCCGCCCATCATCACCAGCGCGCCGAGCCAGATCAGCGTCACCATCGGCTTCCACCAGATGCGCACCACCATCGCGCCGTCGGCCGTCTGGTCGCCGAGCGAAATATAGAGCTGGCTGACGCCGATGGTCTTGATGCCTGCTTCTATCCGGTGCGGCAGATGCCGACGACCGAAGCAGGCAT
>JBKJRE010000174.1:0-4177 GCA_046594775.1 Rhizobiaceae bacterium
CAGCCTCCTGCTTGAACTCCAGCGTGTAGCGCGACCGCACCATTCCCGTCATATCCGTTCCTCCAAAACTGATGATACACATTCAGCCGTGGGAGACGTTCTTCGGGGGCAAGGTCATTCCGCTACATCGCACGGAAGTCTCACAGGCGCTTCCCCGGCCCGCATCGCTTCATTGGTGCGCGTTCCCGCAAGCCGCAACAAGCCCCGTCTTGTCGCACATGGCCAGACAGAAGCGGGCGGCCCGCCCTGGACCGCCCGCAATATCGGCAGGGACCTCAGCCGTGCAGCTTGATGGTGATCTCGGCAACCCGCTTGCCCTGGAACTTCGCGCCTTCCAGTTCCTGCGCCGAAGGCTGACGCGAGCCGTCCGTGTCGGACGTCGTCGTCATGCCGTAGGGCGCGCCGCCGCGAACCACATCATTGCCCGACTGACCCTGATAGGCATAGGACAGCGGCACGATGATCATGCCGTGATGCTGCAGCGATACCTGCGCGCTGATGATGGAAAATTCCGCGCCGCCGTGCTGGGTGGCGGTCGACGCCATTACCGAGGCAACCTTGTTGACCAACGCGCCCTTGGCCCACAGCGGGCCAGTCTGGTCGAGGAAATTCTTCAACTGGGCCGACATGGCGCCAAAGCGCGTAGACATCCCCAGGATGATGCCGTCATACTGGTCGAGTTCCAGCGGATCGGCGATCGGCGCATCCTGATCGAGCTTGTAGTGAGCGGCTTTCGCCACATCTTCCGGGACCGTCTCCTTGGCCCGCTTGATCGTCACTTCGGCGCCGGCTTCCTTGGCGCCCTCGGCAGCGGCCTTCGCCATCTGTTCCATGTGACCCCAGCTCGAATAATATAGTACAAGTATCTTTGCCATCAGAAGTCTCCGTTTCGAAAAGTCGGTCACCCGCAGGGTGCGTGATGTCCCCGCGTTTCACATAGCGGCCACAGCGTTCATTGAAAGCGTCACATCTACTGACAGATTGTTCATAGAACAGATGCGATTGCCGTATGCCCTGCAGGCGGCTATCTGGACGGTCACTCTGCAATGGGAACGCAATAGATGGCCGACATCGTCACCGCCGCCATGATCGTCATTGGCGATGAAATTCTGTTGGGCCGCACCAAGGACCGGAACATCGGTCATCTCGCCGATATGATGACGGCCATCGGCATCGACCTCAAGGAAGTCCGCATCGTCTCGGACGACGAGGCCGACATCGTCGCCGCGGTGAACGCCGTACGGGTGCGCTACACCTATGTGTTCACCACCGGCGGCATCGGGCCGACGCATGACGACATCACCGCGGAAGCAATTGCCAAGGCCTTTGGCGTGCCTTGCGAATATGAAGCCAAAGCCATGGCCTTGCTGGCGGAAAGCTATGCGGCGCGCGACATCGAATTCAACGACGCCCGCAAGCGCATGGCGCGCATGCCCCAGGGGTCCTCGCATATCGACAATCCGGTGTCGGTCGCGCCGGGCTTTCGCATTGGCAACGTCCACGTCATGGCGGGCGTGCCATCGATATTCCAGGCGATGCTCGACAATGTGGTGCCAACGCTGGAGACAGGCATCAAGCTGTTGTCGATTACCATCCAGTGTCCGTTCGGCGAAGGCATGGTTGGCGGGCCGCTCGGGGAAATACAGAAGGCCCATCCGGACACAATCATAGGCTCCTACCCAAAATATCTCGACGGCCAGTTCTGGACGGAACTGGTGGTGCGCGCCCGGTCCCATGCCGCTGTTGACGCCGCCAGCAAGGCGATCGAGGCAATGCTCGCCGGACTGAAGGCGAACTGATCTCGTGCAGGAAGCCGGAGATAAACTATCGGCATTGCCAAGAGCGTGCGTTTCCGGCTAGTTCCGCGCCAGATGGCGCTTCATGGAGTGCAGAATCCGATGTCGCTTCCCGAAAAGGCCTTTCCTGTCTCCTGGGACCAGTTCCATCGCGACGCACGCGCACTGGCGTGGCGTCTGGCGGGAGCCAACAAAAAGCAATGGAAGGCAATCGTCTGCATCACGCGCGGCGGGCTTGTGCCGGCAGCAATCATCTCGCGCGAACTCGGAATCCGGGTCATCGAAACGGTGTGCGTCGCCTCCTATCATGATTACGCATCACAGGGTCAGTTGCAGGTGCTGAAGGAAATCTCTGCGGCGCTGCTTGAGAACGAGGGCGAGAGTGTGCTCATCGTCGACGACCTGACCGATACCGGCAAGACCGCGGCGATCGTCCGGGCGATGATGCCGAAGGCGCATTTCGCCACGGTTTACGCCAAACCCAAGGGCCGCCCCCTGGTCGATACTTTTGTCACCGAGGTCAGCCAGGACACCTGGATCTACTTTCCCTGGGACATGGGGTTCACCTACCAGAAGCCGATTGCCGACGACCACGCCGGCTAACCGCCCGGGGTCGCGGACCCGGCAAAAAACCGGACTTCCATCCAGTCTTGTTTGCCGCGGGGTGACATACCGCGGCGCCGAATCATCTTCCAATCGCCCTCCAATCAGGCTTTTCGGCGGGCGCAACGAAACCGTTTGAATGGATTTTTTACTTTTATTCCCGATGATTAGCCTTAATATTCCTAAGACGGCAAACGAATCGGAGGGTTGGGGCGGTCCCCATACGAGCTGATGAACGCACTGACGAGCAACCATCTGGTGGAAAGGGTGCGCCGGCTTTTCGGCAAGTCGCCCTGCCGCCTCCAGGTAGCGGCGCTACCGTGGCGCACGTCGGTAACCGGCATCGAGCTGCTGCTAATAACCAGCCGCGACACCGGCCGCTGGGTCCTGCCCAAGGGCTGGCCGGAAGGCGCCGAGGAATTGTGTGAAGCAGCCGCGCGCGAGGCGGTCGAGGAGGCTGGCCTATCCGGCTCCGTCTCACGCAAGGAGGCCGGACGCTATTTTTACGCCAAGGTCCTGGGATCGGGCGAGGAAGTGCCCTGCGAAGTTCTGGTCTATCCGCTTGAAGTCGCCAAGGTCGCCGACAAATGGAAGGAAAAGCGTGCCCGCAGGCGCAAATGGGTCACCCCGGCACAGGCCGCCCGGATGATCAACGAGCCCGACCTGTGCAGCCTTATCGCATCCTTCTGCAGCAATCCGCGCAAGGCCACCGCCTGATTTCAGGCTGACCGGGCAGCGCCGCCGCGGCAGCTTGCCGGCAGCGGCAACCGACGGTCGCAGGGCGGGGCAACCGTCGAACGACGAAGCGCTTTCTCCCCGTTATCCACATGACTGACACACAACATGTTGGGGTCACAAAACTTACAAAAACGAATCCTTGACGACGCAAACCGAGTCGCCTCATATGGATCATGCGCCTGAGTTGAAGGCGTGGCCGGAATGTTTTGAGCCCGGTCTTTTCCCCGGATTTTGTGCGTATTTCTCGCGACCCGCCTGTTTACGAGGCTGGCGGATGCGTGGCGAAAATTGTGTCGCAAATCCGCGGAAAGGGAAAATTGGCGGGGTGGAATAAATCGTCTGTTAACACTATATTTAGTGTTTGCGACTAGGGTTGGGGCTAGATAGTGTGGTTTTCCCTCGACAGAGGGAATCGTACCAAGTTTCAGCATTGAGGGACCCCGCGGGGGTTCGTCGGGCTGTTCGGCAGGGGTTCCGCGAGGGGGCTTGCCGGCCAGGCGACAGACAAACGCGACAGGAGAGCCGGCTGTCCTTGGACAGTCGGAAGCGGCGGACATGCGTCTTGCGATATGGAGCGGGAAAGTTCCTTTGAAAGACGCTATATATAGACAAAGGGATATCGACCAATGCGCATCCAGCGGCGTTTCACAAAAGACGGACAATCGGCCTATGCGGAGATCGCATTCCGCAAGGCGCTGTCCGAGATCAAGAATCCCGACGGTTCGGTCGTTTTCCGCCTCGACGACATCGACGTTCCAGCGCAGTTCAGCCAGGTCGCCGCCGACATCCTGGCGCAGAAATATTTTCGCAAGGCCGGCGTTCCCGCGCGCCTCAAGAAGGTTGAGGAAAACGACGTTCCCTCCTTCCTGTGGCGTTCCGTCGCCGACGAGGCCGAGCTTGCAAAGCTGCCCGAGGGTGAGCGCTATGTCTCCGAGATCGACGCGCGCCAGGTGTTTTCGCGTCTCGCCGGCACCTGGACCTACTGGGGCTGGAAGGGCGGCTACTTCAAGTCCGAGGACGACGCGCGCGCCTTCATGGAC
>JBKJRE010000070.1:0-2575 GCA_046594775.1 Rhizobiaceae bacterium
CGCAGCTGAATTACCAGGGTCCCGACCACGGCACGCAATATCGCTCCGCGATCTTTCCCGTCGGCAGCGAGCAGCAAAGGGTGGCCAAGGCCTATATCGGGCAGCTCGACGGGGCGAAGCTCTTTGACGGCAAGATCGTCACAACGCTGGAGGTCGCCAAGGCATTCTATCCCGCCGAGGACTACCACCAGGATTTTTTGACGCTCAACCCGAACTATCCCTACATCGTCTTCAACGCCCTGCCGAAGATCGACAATCTGCAAATACTGTTCCCGGACCTCTACCGGGACAAGCCGGTGCTTGTAATGCAGGCGAGGAGTTAGGCCGTGCCGCCGCGATTCCAGCCACGGCCGATATCGCCGAACATCTCGTATCCGCTGCTGGTGATCGCCAGCGTATCCTCCAGCTTGATGAAGCCGCGCGTCGGATGAATCATCGTGGTCTCGACCGATATCACCATGTTTTCCTCCAGCGGGCGATCGGCGTCGATGCCCTCGTAGGCAACCGGGTGGTTTGTCATCAGGAACGGCACCTCATGGGTGATCAGGCCCATGCCATGAGCGAAGAAGTCGGTGAACTCCGCCGAGGGTGAGGCCTTGAGCTTGGCTTCCGCCTCGGCGATGACATCGGCCCCAAGCGCCCCGGCCTTGACCTTCGAGAAGGCCGCCTGCTGGATCGCCTCGACCTCGGCGAGTAGGTCCTCCAGCTCGGAATCGGGTTCGCCGAGCACGCCCATGCGGCAAAGATCGCCGATATAGCCATGATAGTTGCCGCCTGAATCGATCGACATGACTTCGCCGGGCGCCCAGCTCTGCAAGGAGGCTGCGCGGTTGTGGCTGGCGCCGAGCGTCAGCAGGCAATATTCGAACTGCAGCCCGCGGTTGGTCTCCTCGCGCCGCAACTGTTCGATGATCTCGTTCTTGGTCGTTCCGTCATGCGCCGCCGCTATAGTGGCCAGCATGGAATCGGTGATCAGCTCGGAGGCGGTACGCAACTGCTCCAGTTCAGAGGTGGTCTTCAGCGCACGCATGCGCTCGAAGGTCGAGGTGGCGTCGAAGACCTTGGCTTCCGGCAGCGCCTTCCGAAGCGAGATATAGGCGTCGGACGGCAGGAAGCCGGGCTCGATTCCGATGCGCGCATCGGTTCGGCCGATCTTTTCGATGTGTTCGGCGGCCAGCGCCGCTGCATCGAGCGTCCCCCAGCAGGAAGTGTGGACGGCCGGCGTCCAGAACGGGTGGTTCTGATGCTCGCCGCGCTCCAGGCCGTTGCCGATATAGGCCGCATGATCGGGGCGCCCTCGCTCATAAACCACGACCGGCAGGTAGCGGCTGTGGCCGATTGCATCCATGGCCGAGAAAAAGATGAACTTGTAGCCGCCAAGCAAATACTGGACATTATGCTTGGACGTCCCGATCAGTAGATCGAGACCTGCATCGTCCATCAGGCGGTCAAGCCGGCTCTGGTCGAAGGGCGTTCGGGTTTCCTGGGCATTTCCCGTCGCTGCGTCCATGATTCTGTTCCCATGCTTCTCAATGACCAAACAATCTGCACCGAATTCCCGGCTCTGGCCAGTAGCCAGCCTTTTCGCGCCAATGGCGCGGCTTGAAACCAAAGAATCGCGGCAGAAACAAGGGAAAGTTTCCGGCATCTGGCTTCAATCGTCGGAGCGGCGGACGGCCATCGATCAGCGCGCCGTCTTGACGGCCTCTTCATCCGTAGCGGCAAGCGCGAGGAAGGCCTCACCGGTGATCTTGTGGGTCTGCTCGGAGGGCGAATGGGTGATGCCGATGCGCTCGTAGAAACGGATGGCGGAGGCGTTTCCCGTATCGACCGACAGGCCGAGATAGTCGCCGCCCCGCTCCCTGCAGAGCGCCGCGGTTCGCCGCAACAGGCTTTCGCCGACGGCGCGGCCCCGAAAGCGCGGATCGACGTAAAGATCCTGCACATAGACGCCTGGCCTTCCCATCCAGGTCGAAAAGATGGGAAAGTGGATGCACATGCCGGCGAAATCATCGCCGGCTTCCGCAATCAGCGCTTGGAAGGCCGGAGTCTCGCCGAAGCCATAGCGTCTCAGATCGTCGACGTTCGCGCTGACCAGATGACGCTCTTTGACCGTATCAGCGATGCCAAGCAGACCTTCGAAGATTCGCTCGGCGTCAGCAGCGACGGCTTCGCGGATATGAACCGGGGTATCGCTCTTATCCGCTTTGCCCCCCGGCATGCCCGGTACCTCAACCATTGTCCGGCAGGTCGAATTCGCGCGCCGCCGCACCGATTGCCTCGCCGAGGATCGAGACGATTTCGCCGATCTGCTCGCCCGTCACGATAAGCGGCGGCGCGACCATCACGCAGTCGCCCTGCACACCGCCCTTGACGCGCCGGAAATAGACGATCAGCCCACGCTCATAGGCAAGGTCGAGCACACGCTGGCCGATATTGATGCTGGGCGGCAGCAAGGCCATGGAGTCCCGGTCGGCGACGAATTCGATCGCCGTCATCAACCCCTTGCCGCGCACGTCGCCGATAAAGGGAAAGCGTTTGGCGAGGCCGCGAAGGCGGGCCAGCAGTTCCTCGC
>JBKJRE010000123.1:0-6637 GCA_046594775.1 Rhizobiaceae bacterium
ATCCTGCTCTACCATACCCAAGACCCTACTGCCGCCTCCGGCTGGACGTTTGTCTCCAAACTGCTGGTCGAAACGCGTTACAAGACGACCGCGATAGAGTGCCCGTGCCTGCTGCCCGTTGACGGGCCGGCATCATCTCCCGATACCCGCTGGGTGCTGATCTTCGGGCTGATGAATGGCGAGGACCAGGCG
This sequence comes from Rhizobiaceae bacterium, assembly GCA_046594775.1. Classification (GTDB taxonomy): domain Bacteria; phylum Pseudomonadota; class Alphaproteobacteria; order Rhizobiales; family Rhizobiaceae; genus CAMYMG01. The sequence continues at coordinate 193 of JBKJRE010000123.1, forward strand.
ACGGGCCGGAAGAATCTGACACTGGCGGTGGTCGGCCGGTTCGATGGCGAAGCGTTCGTCGGCGAGTTCGAACAGGAACTCGATTTCGGCACCGACAATTATGCTTTCCAGGCCTTTGTCGACGGTAACACGATCATCGGCATGGGCTGGCTGGCCAATTGGGTCGATACCGGCCCGGCCATAGACTTTCCCACCGCCATGACGTTGCCTCGCGCCATCCATCTGACCGATGGCGCGCTGCATACGCCGCCTATCGCCGCCGCCGAGAGCCTGCGCAGCCACATTCTGGACCGAACGCGCCTCGCGGCAGGAGAAGCGGTGACGCTGGTCAATGGGGCGGTGGAGGTCCTGTTCGAACTCGCCGAGCCGGGCGCGCATTTCATGCTGCAGTTCAATCATCCGCATGTCGATCTGCAGGTCATCGTCGACGATGACGGCCTCGCCATCCGATACAGGGAAGAGGGGCAGGAAAAGACCCCGCATTATCTTGCAAGGGGCGCCAAGCCAAAGCGGCTGAGGATTTTCCTCGACTACGGTTCGATCGAGGTTTTCGCCGATCATGGCCGATGGGCCGGAACAAAGCGGATCAAGGGCTTCGAGCCGGTGCAGTCGGTGTGGCTTAGGGCCAAGCCCGGGGCGATCGAGCGCGCCATCATCTGGGCGCTCAGGCCGTAAGGGGAAATTCCCCGGTCAGAAAAGCTTGTCGCCTTCCAGCACCGACCAGTGGACAAGACCCTGCAGGACGCCGCCAGCGAAGCCCTCGGTGGCGTTGAAGACAAGCGGGCGGGTGTCTGCCAGTTCACGCAATTCGGGCAAGGCGTTGCCAACGACAATGCCGCGAACCCCGGGCAGGTCGAACATGGATCGGTCATTGTTAGTGTCGCCGGCGACGAGCACCTCGTCGAGGCCGAGCGGAATCTCGCCGCATAACCACGCCAACGCCTGACCCTTGTCTGCCAGCCTCGGCAAAATGTCGAGGTCACGATTGCTTGAATAGACAATCGTGACGTCCAGACCGGCCTGTTCGAGCGCCCGCTCAATGCCGGCGATGCTTTCGGGGCTGGCGCCGTGCAGATCCCAGCTTGACTTGAAAGCGTGCTGGTAGCTTTGGGGCTGGCGCACAGTCTCTTGATGCGATGAAAGAATTGCCTCGACCGCCTCCAGGGACCATCCATGCGACAGTCTTTCGTGGAAATGATCCAGCTTCGGGGCGCCCTTGGGACCGACCAGCATGGTTCCAACGCCGCCGATGACATAGTCGGCCGGCGGCAGCCCGGTCTGCTCGACGAATTCCAGAATGTCGTCCGCGAGGCGTCCGCTGTTGTAGACGAGGACGGGTCTTCGCGCCGGATCCAGCGCATCCCATATCTGGCGAAAACGCTGCGTCGCCTGCGCATCGCCGGCCAGCGTACCGTCGATATCGCTCGACAGGAGCGCGACCGGTTTCAATCGCCGTCGTTCCATGGTTCGGCCCAGTCATGGTCGTCGACCGCCTTCAGCATCGGCCTTCCTTCGACGAGACTGACCAGCTGCTGCGCAATGCCGGTCCAGGTATAGAGGCTGCGCGCCTTGTGGGCGCCCATGCGGCCGAGGCGGCCGTAGAGGCGCTTGTGGTTCATCGGCTTGGCGATGGTGATACCAAGATCCTCCTTGTCGAAGGGGTCGGCGAAGAGCGCATGACGGCCATAGCTGATGCCGCGATAGAGGCCGCCATGGATCGTCACGACTGTCGGTGTGCCGCACGCCATCGCCTCGATCGCGGTCATTCCGAAAGGCTCGTAGCGGCTGGACAAGACAAACATGTCGGCGGCGCGGTATGTGTCTGCAAGGTCTTCGTCCGAGACAAAGCCGGAGAAGCTGATGCGATCCTCAAGACGCAGCCGTTTGGCCTGCGCCTTCAACTGGTCAAGAATCTCTCGCTCGTGCGCGTCCATGCTCTCACCGCCTACAGCCAGGCGAAGATTGGCGTCGAGTATCCGGCTGGCGACGACCGAAAACGCATCGATCAACAGGTCGTAGCCCTTGTTGGTAGCCAGACGGCCAAGAGCGAGGATCGTCCTGCCTTCGAATCCGAGCCGCTTTCGAGCCATCTTGCGCGTTGCGTCGCTGACCGGGAAGAAGCGGTTATCGTCATAGCCCGGCGGGATCATGTGCACGCGGTCTTTGTCTACGTTGTAATCCGCAATGAGCATGTCGAGTTGAGGCGGTGTAGTGGCGATCACCATGGCGCAGCTGCGATAGATCATCATCTCGTGCTTGATGCGCTCGACGAAATTGAACTCGTCATCAAAGGTGTCCGCCTTGTCCGGATAGTCAGTCTTCATCTGACGCTCCTTCCACATGCCGAGTGAGTGCGGCGTGTGGATATGTGGCACGTCGAGCACTTCCGACAGCCGTTGTCCGGCGATGCAGCCGTCCCAGTAATGACTGTTGATGAATTCGTACTTCAGACCTTCCTTGCGGATCAGCCGCAGCGCATTTTCGCCCCACTCGAGCAGATGCCGGTGGAGATATTCCTTGGGGATGAAATCAGGACCGCCGCACGGAACGCGCAGCACCCGTACACGGTCGGCCACTTCGTCAACGGCCGGTTGGTCCTCGAACTGCCTCGTCCAGATGTCGACGCTATATCCGAGCTGTGCGAGCTTCTTGGCGAGTTCCAGCACGTAGACGACCTGTCCACCGGTGTCAGCTGCGCCCAGAGGAGGCGTGGCGGCTACATATCCGTGCGTTGAGACAAGAGCGATGCGAGGATTTGAATCGTCCGGCTTGGAGTCCGGCATAGGGCATGTTTTCCTTTTGACTTGGTTGCACAACAGGTAGAGCGCAGGCGTGGGCGGTACAGATTGTACCTTCATCTCCTGGTGCCGCAAAGCTGGATTGATGTTCACCACCTGCCCGGGAATTGGCCAGCAAGGCTCTTTCACGGGTATCCAGCCATGGGATGTGCGGTTTGGAGTTATATTCGAACGGAATGAACGACTGGCGAGGTCGATTGTTCCAGGCAGCCTGCGGGTGTTGCCATTCGCATATCAGGTGTGCCGCCCGGCTTGGGTGCTCTTTCCTTGTTGTATAGCAGCGGATATAACGCATGCGCGACAAGCGTGTCTTTCAGCGCACGCGTTCACAGCGCAGGGAGTTGACCTCCGTGATGGGCAATTCGTCCGGACACAGGCTGTTGGTGGCAGTAGCGGGATTCGCACTGGCCGCACTTGTCGGTACACTCCAGGCCTCGCCGCCGGACAGTGTCACTGTGTTTGCGGCGTCCAGTCTGAAGAACGCGCTCGATGCGGTGAATGAGGTCTGTAGCGTCGATGTCGGGGCGCCGGCCAGAATTTCCTACGCTGCAAGCTCGGCGCTAGCCCGGCAGATCGAGGCAGGCGCGCCGGCCGACATCTTCCTGTCCGCAGATCTTGACTGGATGAAATATCTTTCCGTCCGAGGTCTCACACGGCCTGAAACCGAAAAAAGCCTGCTCGGCAACCGCATCGTTCTGGTTGCTCCGGCCGATTCGGATGCCAGGGTAAAGATCGGAACCGGTTTCGACATTGCAGGTCTGCTTGGCGATGGCAGGCTCGCCATGGGCGACGTAAAAGCAGTGCCGGCGGGAAAGTATGGCAAGGCAGCGCTGGAAGCACTCGGTGTCTGGTCTTCCGTCGAAACAAGGGTCGCACAGGCCGAAAATGTGCGGGCTGCGCTGAAACTGGTTGCAACCGGCGAGGCGCCGCTCGGGATCGTCTACCAGACCGACGCAGCCGCAGAGCCTGGCGTAAAGATGCTGGACGCCTTCCCGGAAGACTCCCATCCACCGATCATCTACCCCGTTGCGCAATTGGCGGAATCGTCAAATGCCGCTGCCGAAGCCTTCCTGAGATGCCTGCAGTCGGCCAAGGCAAAGGCTCTGTTCGAGGCGCAGGGGTTCATTGTTGTCGCTCCTGCGCTATCCAACTGACGGGATTTGAGGGAGATGGAATGGCTTCTGGATCTCACGCCTGACGAATGGAACGCGGTCCGGCTGTCGGTCAAGGTTGCGACCTGGGCGATGCTTGCCAGTCTGCCGCTGGGAATTGGCATCGGACTCTTGCTGGCAAGGGGGCAGTTCTGGGGCAAGTCGGTGCTCAACGGCATCGTGCATCTGCCGCTGGTCATGCCGCCTGTGGTGACCGGCTACCTGCTTCTGCTCGGCTTCGGCAGGCGCGGGCCGATAGGCGCATTCCTTGCCGAACAGTTCGGCATCGTCTTTTCGTTCCGCTGGACGGGGGCTGCGCTTGCCTGTGGGGTGATGGGATTTCCGCTTATGGTTCGCGCCATCCGGCTTTCGATCGAGGCGGTTGACCGCAGACTCGAGGCCGCTGCGGGAACTCTTGGCGCCAACGCTCCCTGGGTGTTCGTTACCATCACGCTACCGCTGATCCTGCCAGGCATCATCGCCGGCATGATCCTGTCCTTCGCCAAAGCGATGGGTGAATTCGGCGCCACCATCACCTTCGTCTCCAACATTCCGGGCGAAACGCAGACCCTTCCGACAGCCATATACACGCTGACGCAGGTGCCCGGCGGCGACGCCGGCGCGCTTCGGCTGACGCTGATCTCGATTGCCATCGCCATGGCCGCACTGCTTGCCTCCGAATTCCTGGCGCGGCGCGTCGCCAGTCGGGTAGACAAGCCATGACGCTGGCCGTCGACATAAGCCACCGGCTGGGGACCTTTCAGATCGACGCCGCCTTCGAAACCAGCGGGCGGCTGGTTGCGCTGTTTGGCCCTTCGGGATCAGGCAAGACCTCGGTGATCAATCTGATCGCCGGTCTGCTGCGTCCCGATTCAGGCAGCATATCTGTGGATGGTCGTGTGTTGACCGACACGGCGACGGCGACGTTCGTTCCGCGTCACAAGCGTCGGATCGGGTATGTCTTCCAGGACGCCCGCCTGTTCCCGCATATGACTGTTGGCCAGAACCTGCGATATGGAAGATGGTTCACACCGGCCGGCAAACGCTATGCCGGGATGGAAAGGGTCGTCGAACTTCTCGGCATCGGCCATTTGCTGAACCGGCGGCCGGGTCTTTTGTCCGGCGGCGAGCGACAACGCGTCGCCATCGGTCGTGCACTGCTTGCCAGCCCGCTTCTGGTGCTGATGGACGAGCCGCTCGCCTCGCTCGACCAGGCGCGCAAGGCCGAGATCATGCCCTATCTGGAGCGGCTGCGCGACGAGACGAAAATTCCTATCGTTTATGTCAGTCATTCGGTCGCCGAGGTGGCGCGCCTGGCTACCGACATCGTGGTGCTGAACAATGGGGCGGTTTCCGCTTCGGGTCCCACCTCCGAGATACTGCAGCGCCTCGATCTGCTGCCCGAGGAAGAGCGGGGCGAAGGTGGCGCCCTGCTTCAGATGGAGGTGACAGCGCACGAACCGGATTTCGGCATGACCGTGTTGAGGTCGGCTGCCGGCGAGGTGCGACTGGCCGGCGTGGATATCCCGGTTGGCGCGAAGGTGCGTGTTCGCATCCGGGCTCGCGACGTCCTGATCGCGACCGAGCGCCCGCAAGGGCTGAGCGCCTTGAATATTCTTTCGGGCCAGGTTGCCGGCATCAAGTCGGGTGGTGGTGCGGTAGCTGACGTCACTATCATCTGCGGCGGGCAGGAAATCGCCGCGCGCATCACGCGACAGTCGTGCGAGATGCTCGGTCTCGCGATCGGCCAGCCGGTGTTTGCAGTGATCAAGACAGTCAGTTTCGATCGCGCCGGCATGTGGCGACCCTTGCCCGGCGTTGATCGGCAATCACTCATTGTGGGAGCGCCTTGACCGACATGCCGTCGCTGAGCCTGAGGATAAATCTCGATCCGGCCGGTCGCATAGGGCCCGGCAAGATAGATCTGCTGGAGGAGATCGCCGCCTTCGGCTCAATCTCGGCCGCTGCGAGAAACATGAAAATGTCCTACAAACGGGCATGGGATCTGGTCGAGGAAATGAATCGCCTGTTCGGCAAGCCTCTGGTTTCGGCTCAGGTCGGCGGCAAGCGGGGCGGCGGCGCCAAGCTGACACCCGCCGGCCTGGCGGTGGTCAGCCGGTTTCGCGCAATTGAACGCGCGGCAGCATCCGCGGCGGCACAGCATATTTCGGCGCTACAGGAGGAGATCGGACTGCTCGAGGGTGAATTTCCCGGATCTGAAACTTGATTGCTGAAACCCGTCCGGGCCAACACACGGTCGCGCCTTGTCGAGGACGCCGGTAGCGCCACCGTCGTGGTGAATTGCGTGGTGAATGGATGCGCCGCCTAGAGCGCTTCAAGGTTAGATTGAAGCGATCCTGTTTCCTCGATGGCGTGGCCATCCGCCAGGAAGGCGACGCAGTCGCGATGTGGAGCATCGGGCAAGTTGCCTGACACTGCGGGCGCCGGCCAGCGGGAAACCCTTCGGGCCGGGTCAATTCGAGCCAAATCCATCGG
>JBKJRE010000206.1:0-2963 GCA_046594775.1 Rhizobiaceae bacterium
CATCGAGTTGGGCAAGGAAGGGCGTATAGGTCGCGGCGATGAGCAGATAGATCGCGGCGTGGTCGAACCGGCGCAGGATCCATTTCGCCGGCGTGATCGGCCAGAGATTATAGGCAAGCGAGATCGACAGCACCGTCAGCAGCGAAACGACATAGAAGACCGCAGCGACGTATTCGCCGGGCGCGGCGTGGAAGGCCGAAAGCGACAGCAGCGCCGAACCTGCCGCGATCGCAAGAACGATTCCCACCGCGTGAACGACGCCGTCAGCGATGAGCTCGGCGCGCGTATAGTGAAATCTGCCCCGGAAAGGAGCCTCCGAAGTCTGCTTGGCAAGTTGGTCGATCATGGTTTGGTCGCGCGATTTGTCTTTATGTGACGCTGTTGTCGAAGCATGATCAAGCCCTCGAACGGCGGGCCTTTCGACGCACCGGCGGTGCCAGGCGATGTTCAGCGGGCAGAGACAGGCCTTTTCAGTGCCTTGAGAAGGGACCCGTGGATCGTTTCATTGCCTGCCACGATCTGTCCGCTTCCCAACATGTCCTGTCCGCCTGCTTTGTCGGAAACGAACCCGCCCGCCTCGCGGATCATCAGGATGCCTGCTGCGACATCCCATGGGGAAAGACGCGATTCCCAGAAGCCGTCCATGCGTCCGGCGGCGACATAGGCAAGGTCGAGTGCCGCCGAGCCGAGGCGACGGATTCCCGACACCTCCGCCATGATGTTTCGCATTTCGAGAAGGAACTCGCCATGGTGGCCGCGGCCAAGATGGGGCACGCCGGTGCCGATGACACAGTCTGACAGCTTGCTTCGGCCGGCGACGCGCAGCCGCCTGTCGTTCATGAAGGCGCCGCCGCCGCGCTCGGCGGAATATAGCTCATCCATGGCAGGATTGTAGATGACGCCAGCGACAAGCTGGCCCTGCCGCTCGAGCGCGATCGAAATCGAGAAAATCGGCAGGCCGTGCAGGAAATTGGTCGTCCCGTCGAGCGGATCCACGATCCAGCGATGCTGGTCGTCGTCGCCCGCTATCACGCCGCGCTCTTCCATCAGGAATCCGTAGCCCGGCCGGGCGCGGGACAGTTCGGCGAAGATGATCTCTTCGGCCTTGCGGTCGGCCTGGCTGACATAGTCTCCCGGACCCTTGAGAGACACCTGCAGGTTCTCGACCTCACCGAAATCGCGCGCCAGCGAGCGGCCTGCCTTCATCGCCGCTTGGACCATCACGTTGAGGATCGCTGAACGCGCCATCGTATTGCTGCTCCGTCTAGCGCTGAATCAGTCCGCGCGGCGGACGTAGGTGATTTCGTTGGTGTCGACGATGATGCGTTCGCCCGATCCGATGAAGGGTGGCACCAGGACGCGAATGCCGTTCTCAAGCATCGCCGGTTTGTAGGACGATGCGGCGGTCTGTCCCTTCACCACCGGGTCCGCCTCGGTGATGGTCAGCGTAACCTGGTCGGGTAGAGAAATTCCGATCGGCCGCTCATCATAGAGTTCCACCGTCACCATCATGCCGTCCTGCAGAAAGGCAGCCCGGTCGCCGACGAAGTCCTTCTGCAGTTCCAGCTGCTCGTAGCTTTCCGTATCCATGAACACCAGCGCGGCGCCCTGTTCGTAGAGATAGGAGAAGTCCTTCTGCTCGAGTCGGATCTTCTCGACCGTCTCCGCCGAGCGGAAACGCTCGTTCAGCTTCGTTCCATTGATCAGATTCTTCAGCTCTACCTGATTGTAGGCGCCGCCCTTGCCAGGCTTGACATGGTTGGTTCTGACCGCCACCCAGAGCCCGCCATCGTGTTCGATGACGTTGCCGGGACGGATTTCGTTGCCGTTGATCTTGGCCATTTATACTTTTCCGGAAGAGGTTTGGGCCGCCGAAGCGGCGGTTTCGGCTGCTCCATGACCACAAAACGCATGGCGAGGCAAGTGACGACCCTCCGCTGGCGGATTGCCGAGGCCCGTGGACGTTTTACTGTCAGCGCAGCCTGTTAGCCCTTTCCAGCGCCGTTTTCTGTTGCTCGTCGGTCAGGCCGGCCAGGAAATCGTTCATCTCGAGGTCGACCAGTCCCGCCCGCCGGGCCAGAAAATACCAGGCAGCCGCGTCGATGGCATTGGGTTCGGTGCCGATGCCTCCCATGTAGAGCTTCGCCAGACGGTTCTGGGCAGCAACATTGCCGCCATCGGCGGCGCGTTTGATCCAGCCGAAACCGGCCTTGAGGTCGCGCGGACCGCCACGACCCTCGACGAGCCAGGTGCCGAGATCAAGCTGCGCCGTGTCGAAGTTCTGGCGCGCGGCGAGCACCAGCCAACGACGCGCTTCAACCTCGTCCACCGGCTTGCCCCCGGCGCCGCCGGCAAGAATCTGGGAAACAGCATATTGCGCATCAGCAACACCGGCTTCAGCCGCGCGCTCATAGTAGGAAACAGCTTTTGCCATGCCTGTCGGGCCCGGTTCACTGTCGATCAGGATCTGCGCGAAGTTGAATTGCGCCAAATGGTTGCCCGCTTCGGCCGCAGATTGCATCAGCGCGTAGGCTCCTTGCGGATCCTTCGTGACGAAGCGCCCGTCAAGCATCAGCAGGGCATATTGGAACTGCGCCTCGGGGACGCCCTGTTCGGCCGCGCGCTGGTACCATTTGGCCGCTTCCGCCTCATTCTTCTTGGTTCCCAGGCCGCGCGAGAGGATTTCCGCGGCAAGCGTCTGCGCCGCCTTATCGCCGGCCTTGGCACGCGGCAGCGCCAGATTGAGCGCCGTCATGTAAAGGCCCCGCTGGAAGGCGCCGTACGCGGCGTCGGCAGGCGGCGCGCCGAAACGCTCCGGATCGACGTTTTCGGCCAGCAAGCCACCGTTCTTCGGTGAGATTGCCTCTTCGGCCAGCGCAGCCGACGATGCAAGCAACGACAAGGAAAGCAGTATGCCGGCAGCCCTCATGGCCTAACCCTCGAAGCGAGGGGCGACTTCGTCG
>JBKJRE010000375.1:0-2960 GCA_046594775.1 Rhizobiaceae bacterium
CTTCCGCACGACGGACGTGACCGGCATCGTGTCGCTGCCGGAAGGCACCGAGATGGTGATGCCGGGCGACAACATCACGGTCGATGTGGAACTGATCGTGCCGATCGCGATGGAAGAGCGCCTGCGCTTCGCCATCCGCGAAGGCGGCCGCACCGTCGGCGCCGGCATTGTTGCAAGCATTACCGAGTAACTGGACTTAACCGATCTGTCGCAGGCGCGAAACGAGTTCGCGCCGCGCCGGAACAAGGAAGTGACGCATGAACGGACAGAATATCCGCATCCGCCTCAAGGCGTTTGACCACCGGGTGCTCGACGCCTCGACACGCGAAATCGTGTCGACCGCCAAGCGCACCGGGGCAAACGTTCGCGGCCCCATCCCGCTGCCGACGCGGATCGAGAAATTCACGGTCAACCGGTCGCCGCATGTCGACAAGAAGAGCCGTGAACAGTTCGAAATGCGCACGCACAAGCGGCTGCTCGATATCGTGGACCCGACCCCGCAGACCGTTGATGCTTTGATGAAGCTCGACCTGGCTGCCGGCGTCGACGTCGAGATCAAGCTTTAGGCTTGGGAGGAACGGACTGATGCGTTCAGGTGTAATTGCAAAGAAGCTGGGCATGACCCGGGTCTATAACGACGCCGGAGAGCATGTGCCGGTTACCGTTCTCCAGATGGAGAACTGTCAGGTCGTGGCACAGCGCACGGACGAGAAGAACGGCTATACCGCCGTCCAGCTCGGCGTCGGGCTAGCCAAGGTGAAGAACACGACGAAGGCGCTGCGCGGACATTTCGCCACCGCTTCGGTCGAGCCGAAGGCCAAGGTCGCGGAATTCCGCGTCTCGGCCGACAACATGCTCGACGTCGGCGCGGAAATCACCGTCGAGCATTACGTTCCAGGCCAGAAGGTCGATGTGACGGGCACGACGATCGGCAAGGGTTTCCAGGGCGTTATCAAGCGCCACAATTTCGGCGGCGGCCGCGCCAGCCATGGCGCCTCGGTGTCTCACCGTTCGCACGGTTCGACCGGCCAGCGCCAGGACCCGGGCAAGGTGTTCAAGGGCAAGAAGATGGCAGGTCACATGGGCAATACCCGCGTGACTACGCAGAATGTCGAGGTCGTTTCGACCGACACGGACCGCGGCCTGATCCTGATCCGCGGCGCCGTTCCCGGTTCCAAGGGCGCATGGATCCTGGTTCGCGACGCCGCCAAGGTGGCGCTGCCGGATGCTGCTCCCAAGCCGGGCGGCGTTCGCGCTGCTGCCGCAAAGTCTGAAGCACCGGCCACAGAGGGGGCGGAATAATGGATCTCAAGATCACGACCCTCGCCGGCAAGGACGCCGGCAAGCTGAAGCTCTCCGAGGAAATCTTCGGGCTTGAGCCGCGCGACGACATTCTGCAGCGCGTCGTGCGCTGGCAGTTGGCCAAGCGCCGCGCCGGCACGCACAAGGTCAAGGGCAGGGCGGAAATCGCCCGCACCGGCGGCAAGATGTACAAGCAGAAGGGTACGGGCCGCGCCCGTCACCATTCGGCGCGCGCACCGCAGTTTCGCGGCGGCGGCAAGGCCCACGGTCCGGTGGTTCGCAGCCATGAGCACGAGCTTCCCAAGAAGGTTCGCGCTCTCGGCCTGAAGCACGCGCTGTCGGCCAAGGCCAAGTCGTCCAGCCTGATCATTATCGACGATCTGACGATTTCGGACCCGAAGACAAAGGCGCTGATCGCCAATTTCGCGGCTCTGGGCCTGACCAACGCACTGATGATCGGCGGCGCCGAGCTTGACGTGAACTTCAAGCGCGCAGCCACCAACATCCCCAACATCGACGTGCTGCCGATCCAGGGCATCAACGTCTATGACATTCTGCGCCGCGGCACGCTGGTCCTTTCGAAGGCCGCCGTCGAGGCACTCGAGGAGCGCTTCAAATGACGGACCTTCGGCATTACGACGTGATCGTCAGCCCGGCCATCACCGAAAAGTCGACCATGGCTTCAGAACAGAACCAGGTCGTGTTCAACGTCGCCAAGAAGGCGACGAAGCCGGAAATCAAGGCTGCGGTCGAGGCGCTGTTCGGCGTCAAGGTGACAGCCGTCAACACGCTGATCCGCAAGGGCAAGGTGAAGCGGTTCCGCGGCACAGTCGGCCGCCAGAGCGACGTGAAGCGGGCGATCGTGACACTGGTCGACGGCCAGTCGATCGACGTCGCGACGGGCCTCTGAGACAGGGCGCGAGGAAAGCATAATGGCACTCAAGAAATTCAACCCCGTAACGCCGAGCACGCGCCAGCTGGTGCTGGTCGACCGTTCGGCGCTTTACAAGGGCAAGCCTGTCAAGGGCTTGACGGAAGGCCTGACCAAGTCGGGCGGCCGCAACAATGCCGGCCGCATCACGGCGCGCTTCATCGGCGGCGGCCACAAGCGTTCCTACCGCATCATCGACTTCAAGCGCCGCAAGTTCGACATGCAGGCGACGGTCGAGCGGATCGAGTACGATCCCAACCGCACCGCCTTCATCGCGCTGGTCAAGTACGAGGATGGCGAGCTGAACTACATCCTGGCGCCGCAGCGCCTGGCGCCCGGCGACAAGATCATCGCCGGCAAGGCGGTCGACGTGAAGCCGGGCAATGCGATGCCGCTGGCCGCAATTCCGGTCGGCACGATCATCCACAATGTCGAGCTGAAGGCCGAAAAGGGCGGTCAGATCGCACGGTCCGCCGGTTCCTATGCGCAGCTTGTCGGCCGCGACCAGGGCATGGCGATCCTGCGCCTCAATTCGGGCGAACAGCGCGTCGTCAGCGGTCTTTGCATCGGCACCGTCGGGGCCGTGTCCAACCCGGACCACGGCAACATCAATCACGGCAAGGCCGGCCGCACGGTTTGGAAGGGCAAGCGCCCGCACAACCGCGGCGTCACCATGAACCCGGTCGACCATCCGCATGGCGGCGGCGAAGGCCGCACCTCGGGCGGC
>JBKJRE010000571.1:0-3949 GCA_046594775.1 Rhizobiaceae bacterium
GCCGCCCATTTCGTCGTCCAGGTCGCGCGCGATCACCTGCAGGATCTTGGACAGTTCCGGGTTCGACTGGCCGGGTTTCAGGAACAGGTCTGGGTCAACCACAATCTCGTTTTCCGAGCTTGCCTTCAGCGCCTCGAGCTCGACGCGCAGCGCCCTGTATTCGGGGCCCTGCGGATGACGCAATTCGAGCGACGCACGCACGTTGGAGCTCGACGCGAGATCGCCCAGCGCAGCCACCATGTCGACCGGCTTTTCGGGCAGGTCGTGGTAGCCGGAAATCCTGTCCGCGACGACGCGACCGTTGACGGCGTCGTTGATGTAGCGGAGCACCCGCGCCGAAAGCGCCATCTCGAAGCGGATCATGTCGCGCCCGCGCGCCAGTTGGTCAGAACCGGTCGAGGCGCCGGAGGGCACCTGGAGGCTGTATTCGGCGGCCGGCAAGCCATAGCTGTCAGCCTCGCCAAGCACGCGCAGCGCCTCGCGGCCGCGCTCGTTCACGTCATTGTCGCTCACCCAGATGAAATCGGGATGAACGGTGTAATATTCTATCACAGCCTTGCCGACGGCGGCTTCGGCGAGAAGGTCATAACCTTCGAGGCCGGAAGCCGATTCGCGAAATGCGGTGGCGCCGGTCGCCGGATCGAGCGATGCCGATTGGGCTATTGCGGCCAGTGGCGAGAAGTCGACGCGGCGCAGCGTATCGGCCTTGTAGGTGTAGTAGGAAGGTCCTGAAATACGCGCCGGAGCAACCGTCACCTGGTTCTTGCGCGGGGCCGGCTGGTTGCGCGCGGCAGGCTGGTTGCGCGGTGGCTGGTAACCCTGTCCAATCTCACGCTGGCTACGCGGACGATTGTCGAAGCGCTGGTAACCGCTTGATTCCATACGCTGGCTTCTGACGCCGCCAAAGATCCGATCGAACAGATTCTGGGCTCCGGCGTCGGCTGTCCCGAACGAAAGTGTCGCCGCAAGCGCCGCGACAGACGGCAGGATAATGTTTAGTGGGAAAAGTCTCATCGATCATCCATTTCGATTTGCCGCGCAAATCTCTCATCACGTACGGACGGATTTAAGGCGCAACGGCGGTGATTCATACCGCTAATGGCGAGGTTCTCACAAATTCGATAACGAGTGTTGCGCAGGCGCTTCACAACATTGTGACCCGGCGCCCGAACTGCGGCAGGGCAAGGGCCGGCACCGCCATAATGCCGCCTCAGTGAGCCACGGCCCTGTCCCTCGCCACAAAGTCCACGGCCTCTTTGATGACGCCTGTATCGGCAAGGATGCGGCGGTGACCCAGGCCCGGCGCCCAGTGCAGCCGCACATGCTGCCCGCCCTGCGCATATTCTTCCGCATGCCAGGCCGGCACCTCGCGGTCTTCCTGGGCATGCACGACCAGCGTCGGAGCAGTCGTTTGCGCCATCTGCAGCGGTCCGGTGAAGTCCGACAGGGGCCGCCCCGCAATCCGCGCGACCCTCCCGGCGACGGCCGCGCGCGAGCGCGGCCCGAGCTTCAAATAGCGGAAGAACGTCTCGAAAACCGCCGGAATGGAGCTCGGGGCTGCAATCAGCACCAGTTTCGCCGCATCGAGTTTCGGGATTGCCCTGATGGAGCCTGCGACCGCCGTGACGGCGACGGCGCCGCCAAACGAATGGCCCGCAATCGCCGCAAAGGGGCCGAACCACTCGCCGACGACGTGAATCGCGTCGACGGCGTTGACGACTGTGAGTCGCCGGCCACCTGAAGCACCATGCCCCGGAAGATCGAGCGACACGACCCTGAAGCCGGCCTCCCGATAGGCTGAAATCAGCGCCGACATGAATTCGGTTCGCGAGCGCCAGCCATGCACGACCAGCACCGTCCGCGCATTGGGCCGGCCCTGCCACGGCATGAATTCATGAACCGCCACGCAGCCGCGCCCCACCCGTATTCTGTGGTGGCGGGCATCCGCCATGAATTGCGCCGAGCGCTCAACGGCCCGCGCCTCGCCGGCTGTCATCCTCTCAGGGTTGGCCGTGCGGCAGAACAATTCGAAGGCCGCGCGGCCTGCAAGCCTTGGCGCAACATGCTCTGCCACCCCGAACAGAGCCCGGATGACCTTGACGCCGAATGATGACATGATAGGTGTCCGACCCATGAACTCGTTCAAGCATGAACATGATAGTTCAACCATGAACAATGCGCAAGAACTGCCGTGGGACAACCCGCGATTTCGCAACTGGGTCGCGGTCGCTCGCGCCTGCCACGCCGTGGAGAGGGCTGTCGCCGCCGCTCTCGCTCCCTTTGACCTGAAGCCCGCTCAGCTCGACGTGCTGATGAACCTCTACCGGCATCCCGGCATGTCGCAGCACGACCTGGCGCGCAAGCTGCTGGTCGGGCGTTCCAACATCACCATGCTTCTGCCCCAGATGGAGAAACGCAATCTCTTGCGGCGCGATGGCGACGACAAGGACAAGCGTGTGTTGCGCCTGACCCTCACGGATGATGGCGTCGCTTTGCTGATGCAGGCGCTCAAGGTCCACACGGCGCTGATCGAAAAGGCGATGAGCCAGTCCACCCCGGCCGAATGCGACATGCTGGGCGACCAGATGCGCCGCGTCGCGGAAGTCCTGAAGATAGACTAGGCCTTCGCCCCGGCTTCCCCGCTCGCCTGCCGGCGGCCCCGTTGCGCGGCGTCCGGCTTGCCGAAATACGGGCGCGCATACGCCACGGCCGCGGCGGCGAAGCCCGTCGAAAGCACCCACCACGCCGGCCGGATCGAGTAGGAGAACTCCAGATTGGCCGCCAGCACGCGGCCGGGCGGAATGCCCGTGGCCAGACCATACCAGGCATATTCGATGGCCACCGTCGCCAGAGCCGCACCGATCGCCGTGCCCGCGAGCACCAGCGGCGACTTCAGGTCCAGCCCGCGCCAATGCGTGATGCGGTAAAGCATCAGAAGCACGAACAGCCCTGCCATCAGCGTCGGCTGATAGACGTCCGCCTTTGACTGGATGAAGAAGTGCAGCGCCGCAAGCAGGCCGATCGCATAGACGATTTTGTGCAGGCGCGCCCAGTTCTTGCCGAGCCGCCGGATCGCCGCATCCGTCGACGTCGAGCCCAGCACCGAAAGCCCGAGCAGCGCCACGAAGCCGATCGTCAGATAGAAGCGTCGCACGATTTCGAGGGCCACGCGCACCATATCGAATTTCAGGTCCCAACTGTACAGAACCAGATGACCCAGCCCGTAAAACAGCGCTGCCAGGCCAATCATGCGCCGGACCACGATCAGTTTCGGCCAGTTGGCGATGCGGCGAAGCGGCGTCACCGCCAGCGACAGCAGCAGGAAACGGATCGTCCAGTCGCCGGTCTCGCGGATCGCCGCAGTGATCGGCCGTGGCCCGAGCAGCCCTCCCCCGCCGGCCTGCACCAGCGTCCCGCTCATCGCCGAAAACGCCAGCATCAGCGCCGGAAGGCAAAGCCCCACAAGCACGGTTGCCTTCAGCAGCGAAAACTTTCCCGCGCGGTCTGTCCAGGGCATCATGTCTGTGTCTTTCCGGCCTTCATCCCGGATATACGTGGCCAGCGTCCAATTTGTTACCCTGCCGCCCCATCATTTCGGGTGGAAGCCGTTCTCACCCCGTCGAGTGGCCGGACACGCCGTATTCAGTCGCGCGACAAGCCCTTGGCTTCCAGGGACGCCAGATAGGCTGCCCACACTTCTTCTCTCTCGTGGCCGAGTTGGTGCAAATAGGTCCAGCTGAAGATCCCGGTATTATGCATATCGTCGAAGGTGATGCGGACGGCGTAGTTTCCCACCGGCTCGATCTTGAGGATTTCCACGCGGCGCTTGCCTGGCACGGTGACGCGCTGCTCCGGCGAATGACCCTGCACCTCGGCGGATGGCGAAGCGATTCGCAAAAGCTCAGCCGGCAGCTCGAACGGCGCATGGTCCGGAAACGTCACTGTCATC
>JBKJRE010000596.1:0-5020 GCA_046594775.1 Rhizobiaceae bacterium
GTTGCCTTCAACGCAGCTTTTCGGGCGGCGGGATTGACGACGGAATGGTCGGTTGACCGGTATGGCGTGCTGTTGTCCACTGGCGGCGGCAAGGAACGGATGCGGCGGCATTTTGAAGAGGTTGGCTGGCCCGAAAGCGTTGCGTCCGGCGATCGCGATGCGCTGATCCTGCAGTTGCACCATGCCAAGACCGACCTCTTCATGCAGATCATCGACAGCGGCGACTTGCCCCTGCGTCCCGGCGTGGCTCGGATGGTTGATGAGGCGCTGGCAGCAGGGATGCAGGTTGCCGTGTGCTCGACATCGAACGAACGTGCCGTGGGTGCAGTGGTCCGGGTCCTGCTGGGGCCTGACCGCGCCGCCCGGATCCGCATTTTCGCTGGCGACGCCGTGGCGAGAAAGAAGCCCGACCCCGCCATTTACAACCTTGCCGCGACGACGCTCTCTCTCGCGCCCGCCTCCTGTATGGTGATCGAGGACAGCCACATCGGCCTGACCGCAGCCCTTGCGGCGGGCATGCACTGCATCGTCACCAAATCGGCCTATACCGCAGACGAGAAGTTCACCGGCGCCGACCGCGTAGTCGCTGACCTGGACGCAGGCATCGACCTGGCACTTTGCCGGTCGCTGACGGCCTCCCGCCCGCAGCCACTATGACATAACCGGGATACAAAGGGCCCCTGCTACCCCGCATATGCCCTCGGGGAAGTCGCCCCGATGAACGCCCCCCACCAGCACAACATGCATCTTCTGGCGCAAAGTGAGCAGGACGGGCGGCCCGACGGGATGCAAGTGATGGTTCATCGCGGCGATGGCTATGTCGGGCACAGCTTTTCGCGCGGGTTCGCCGCCTGGGTCCCGCCCTCGCCCACCCGCATCGTCGACCCGCGCCCCGGTCGCGTGGACGTGCTGCATCCGGCGGATATCCATTTGGATGCGCACGGCCTCGTATATTGTACCGATTTCAACGCGGGGCTTTCTGTGGTGGAGTTCTTGGGCTGACCTTTTGCGGCGCCGGCGCGTTGTCGCCCCGCCGGTAATGCCGTTCAAGCGCTGCGGCAGTTTCCGACAGGTGGCGGGATGTTTTCGGCCCCGCCTTGAACAGCACACCAAGATACAGAAGGTCGATCAGAAACAACTGGCTGATCCGGCCTTCGATGAAATCGCCATAAAGCGGCACCGAAGGCGTGCTCGAATTCCATGTGACCAGTGCAATCTCTGCCGCCTGCCCTACCGCCGATCCGGCGTCCGAGGTGATCGCGATGGTAACGCATTGTTGTTCCCGCGCGACGCTCAGCGCATTGGCCACTGTTGCGGTCGTGCCGGTATGCGACACGCCGACCATAATGCCAGTACTGTCCAGATTTGCTGCAGCGATGATCTGCGAATAGCCGTCCGAATAGGCCACCGCATCGAGACCCGCCTTGCTGAACAGATGCGCGGCTTCCTGGCAGATCGCGGCCGCACCGCCGACACCGACAAAAACGATCTTGCGCGCGGCAAGCAGGGCTGCCACCACCGTCTCCATCTGGCCCGCGTCCAGCATGCGCTGCGTGCCTTGCAGGCAGACCGACAAGAGCATGGCGAGTTTGCTAGATGTCTGAAGCAGATTGTCGATCTCGTCGATCTCGATGGGGATGTTGGCAAAACTGTTGCGCGACCCGGCACCTTCGGCCATCGACAGTTTCATGTCCTGAAACCCGGCATAGCCCAGCGCCCGGCTGACACGACTGATCGTCGCCTCGCTCACGCCCATGGTGCGGGCAAGCTCGGTGATCGACATATCCAACCGCGTGCCGGCCAGATGGCGCAACTGATCCGCAACGATGCGTTCAGATTTGCGCAAGGTGTCATAACCCGCGTCGATCCGCTCCAGCAAGCTGCCCCGAAGCGGCGCGTTCCCGCTGTACTGGTCTGTCATGCGCCCACCGTCCGCTGCCCGGATCACCGCGACTGTAGGCGCGGAAATAACTTTTCTCAAGTCGAGACTGAGGGCGAGGTGTTGCCTACGCGCGCAGGCGCTTCGAATATGCAGAAGTTTCAGACAGATGCCGCATACCGCCGAAATTCCGCGCCACGCACGCGGCTGCTCGCGGCCGCGCCGAATCCAGATTTCATGAAAATTATTTTCTCGACAAGCCTACCCCCGTATTGTAGCAAAAATCAGGATGGAACCTGGCGTTATCCACGGTCCGGCAGTGTATCGGGGGGCATATCTTGGTAAAGCAGGCGACAAATGCAGCGCGCAACGCGCCTTCGCGCGAAATTCTGGAAAAAATTTTCCGAACCGCGTACAAGATCCGCGTGTTCGAAACGGAAGGCATCAAGCTTTACAGGCAGGGCCTGATCCGCGGATATTTCCACCCCTATCTTGGGCAGGAAGGAATCGCCACCGGCGTTTGCACGGCTCTGGAGGAGGGTGATTTCATCGCCTCCACCCATCGCGGCCACGGCCATTGCATTGCCTGGGGCGCGGACATCAAGCGCATGGTGGCGGAGCTTTTGCAAAAGGATACCGGCTATTGCAAGGGCTACGGCGGTTCGATGCATATCGCGGACATCAAGTCGGGCAACCTTGGCGCCAATGGCATCGTAGGCGCGGGCACGCCGCTGGGCGTGGGGGCGGCACTGGCGGCCCAGATCAAAGGCTCGGACGCGGTGACGGTGACCTTTACCACCGATGGAGGGTCGAACAACGGCACCTTCCTTGAATCGTTGAACCTGGCCGCGATCTGGAACCTGAACTTCATTCTGGTGATCGAAAACAACGGCTATGCCGTGTCCACCACGATCGAGGAATCGACCCGCGACACCGACCTTTACAAGCGCGGCCTCGCGATCGGCGTCGAAAGCCACCAAGTCGATGGGAACAACCCGCTGGCCGTCTATGAAATGACACTGGCCGCCGCCCGGACCTGCCGCGAGGGCGAAGGCCCCGTGCTGATCGAGGCCAAGACCTTCCGCCACATGGGCCACCACGTGAACGATCCGGGCAAATACATGCCCGAAGACAAGCTAGCCCATTACAAGGCCCGCGACCCCGTCGACCGCGCCCGCGCCGATCTGGTCGAGATGGCAAACGTTTCTGCCGATCTGATCGCCCAGATCGAGGCCGATATCGCCGCCGAATTCGTTGATGCTGTGGAATTCTCGCAAGCCAGCGGAGAAATCACCGCCGCCCAGTTCGCTGCATTCGCCGCCGATTACTGATCAAATCGCGAAAGGAGCCACCTGTGGCACGAGAGTTGATGTATCGCGAAGCCCTGCGCGAAGCGATTGACGAGGAGATGGCACGCGATTCCAGCGTCTTCATCATCGGCGAAGGCATCGCCGACCGGGGCGGTTCCTACAAGGTCACCGAAGGCCTGCTGGCGAAATACGGCTCCAAACGCGTTCGAGACACGCCCATCGCCGAGGCTGGGATGATCGGCGTCGGTGTCGGCGCCGCGATTGCGGGCGCAAGGCCCATAGTCGAGATCCTTTATGTTGATTTCACCATGCTTGGCATGGATATGATCGTCAATCAGGCGGCGAAATTCCGCCTTATGACAGGCGGCGATGGCCGCGTGCCTTTCGTGCTACGCACGCAGGGTGGCGCCGGCGGCGGTGTGGCCGCACAGCATTCGCAAAGCCTTGAGGCGCTGTTTTACCACATCCCAGGGCTCAAGGTCGTAATGCCTTCGCAGCCCGCCGATGCCAAGGGCCTGCTGAAATTCGCGCTGCGGCAGATGGATCCGGTGATCTTCATCGAACACAAGCACCTCTACATGACCAAAGGCATGGTGCCCGACGGAGAACATGTGGTCGAATTCGGCGTCGCCGACATCAAGCGCGCGGGAAGCGACGTGACCATCATCGCCTGGTCCAACATGATCCCCCGCGCGCTGGAAGCGGCGGAGGAACTGGCCGCGCAGGGCATCGACTGCGAAGTGCTTGACCCGCGCAGCTTGGTGCCGCTGGACAAGGCGGCCATCCTGGCCTCGGTAGCCAAGACCAAGCGCGTGGTGATCGTGCAGGAAGCCGTGCGGCGTGGCGGCGTTGCGTCCGATATCGCCTCGATCATTCAGGAAGAGGCGTTCTATGACCTCGACGCGCCGATCCAGATCGTCGCCGGGCTGAACGTCCCCATCCCGTTCAATCTGGCACTGGAAAAGGCCAGCGTGCCGCAGAAGGAAGATGTCATCGCCGCTGTGCACCGCTGTCTGCATCTTGAACACGCCTCCTAATCGGACCCCTCGCCATGACCCTGCATGTGCTCGAACGCCTCGCCGCCACCAACCCCAATTGCGAAATCTGGTGGGACAGCTCACCCCTTGTATATGCGTCTTGGAAGGCCGCGACGCTTGCCGCCGCCCCGCAGGGCCGCAAGGCCGATTGGGACGCGCAACTGACCCGGCTATTTGATCCCGATACTGCCCTGCGCGAAGGACGCATGGGCTTTCGCGGCGTGACGACCAACCCGCCCCTTTCCCTGCAGGCGCTGCAAGCGGCGCCTGATTTCTGGACCGAGGAAATATGCCGCATCGCAGGCGAAGGCGGCACGGTCGAAACCGTTTACTGGGCGATCTACCTTGATATCGTGCGGCGCGGTGCGGCGATGATCCGGCCTGTGTTCGAGGCGACGCAGGGCCGCTATGGCTATGTCTCCGGCCAAGTCGATCCGCGCGTCAACACCGACGCGGCAATGATGCTGTCGCAGGGCCTGCAATTGGCCGCCATTGCGCCCAATGTGATGGTCAAGATCCCTGGTTCCGCCGAAGGCTATGCGGTGATCGAGGAACTGACCGCGCGCGGCATTTCCACCAACAACACCACGGCCTTTACTGTGCCGCAATACACCGCCTGCCGGAGCGCCGTGTCGCGCGGGTTGGAACGCGCGCGCGCCGCCGGCGTGGACCTGTCGCGCTGGCGTTCGGTCATCACGCATATGTCGTCGCGTCTGGGCAACCTTGGCGATCTCAAGGCCGAGGCGGAAGCGCGCGGCATCCCGCTGTCGCCCGACGACATCCTGCACGCCGAA
>JBKJRE010000282.1:0-3532 GCA_046594775.1 Rhizobiaceae bacterium
GTCTTTAAGCAACGCCTGCGCAAAGGAAATGACGACGGCATCGTTGGTGCGGATAAGTTCTTTCATGGACTGAAACTTGCAGGTCGAGCGGCTGATGTAAACGTGGTTCGGGCGACCGGCTGCCGGCCCGCGCCAATTCGCCCCTTGCCGATGGCGCCCCTGTCGCCCTAGAATTTCAGGCAGGCAGCTATTCCGCCAGGGTCGGAACCGGAGGGGAGTTCTTTGTGGGCGTAGTTCTCAATCTGGAAAACGGCAAACGCGAAGCCGCATCGATCTCGGAGCTGATCGAGCTAACGTCAGGCGACATGGGGCGCGTCAACGAACTTATCCTTTCGAAGGCCGGTTCGGAAGTCGAGATGATCCCGGAGATTGCCAATCATTTGATTTCGTCCGGCGGCAAGCGCCTCAGGCCCATGGTCACGCTGGCCGCGGCGCAGATGTTTGGCTACGCCGGCGACGCGCATGTGAAGCTGGCCACCAGTGTCGAGTTCATGCACACGGCCACCCTGCTGCATGACGATGTCGTCGACGAAAGCGGCATGCGCCGCGGCCGCAAGACGGCCCGTATGATCTGGGGCAACCAGGCAAGCGTTCTGGTTGGCGACTATCTGCTTGGCCAGGCATTTCGCATGATGGTCGATGTCGGTTCGCTTGAGGCGCTCGACATTTTGTCGACCTCGGCGACGATTATCGCGGAAGGCGAGGTCATGCAGCTTGCCGCCGCTAAGAACCTGGAGACCACCGAGGATGAACACTTTGCCGTCATCAAGGCCAAGACGGCCGCGCTGTTTTCGGCCGCAGCCGAAGTTGGGCCCGTCATCGCCGGCGCCTCGCGCACCGACCGTGCCGCGCTGCGTTCTTACGGCATGAATCTTGGACTGGCCTTCCAGCTCATCGACGATGCTCTCGACTATGGCGGCTCGAGCCTTGATCTCGGCAAGAATGTCGGCGACGATTTTCGAGAGGGCAAGGTCACGCTGCCGGTGATCTTGAGCTATCGGCGCGGCACGCTGTCTGAACGCAATTTCTGGAAAAAGGCGATTGAGGAGAATGTCACCGATGACGCCGCGCTCCAAAAGGCCGTCGGCCTGATGAAGCGTCACGGCGCCATCGCCGACACCATCGGGCGAGCCGGCCATTTTGGCGGCATCGCCCGTGACGCCCTGGCGCCTCTGAAAGCCACGCCGCAAAAGGCTGCATTGCTTGACGTCATCGATTTTTGCATCAGCCGGGTAGCCTGAGGACAAAGAGGTTGCGCTTTTTGCCCGTCCGGCAATTCGGTCATCGGATTGTGAATGGTGGCGGATTGAACCAAAATCCCAAAAAGGCCATGCTTCGGCGCAACAATTCGCAAAATGCGAATCTCGTTCCGCGCGCACAAGGCGCCCGGCAGGAAGGATAAAAATGCCGCAAACACCCGGTCGCTGGCTCATTGGGCTGGCTGCGCTCACTGGAATGATGATGTCCGGGCAGGGAGCCCTCGCGGCGACGTCCGATGCGCCGGTCGAGGTCAGTTCGTTTGCTGGCGCGTTTCTGGCCGGGCGGGTCGCGGAAGTGGATAACGACCTTGATGGCGCAATTGCCTACTACAAGAAGGCGCTCGCCTTCGATCCGGAAAACGAGGCTCTGCAGCAAAGCATCATGCTGTCGCTCATCACGCAGGGTCGTTTTGACGAGTCGCTGCCCTATGCCGAAAAACTCAAGACTGTCGCTGAGGTGGAGCGGTTTTCCCGCCTTGCGCTTGCCGTCGATGCGTTTCGCAAGCAGGACTACAAGGCTGCGGAAAGCTGGCTCAAGCTGGCGCTCGAATCAGATCTCGACGGCCTTGTATCAAACGTCCTGACGGCCTGGGCCAAGTCTGGGGCCGGCGACAGCGTCGGAGCGGTTGCGATGCTCGACGAATTGGCTGGACCGGAGTGGTACGGGCTCTTTGTCAATTACAACAAGGCGCTCATCGCCGACGCGGCGGGTCTCAATGAAAAGGCCGATGCTGCCTACCAGCAGGCTGTGGATGATGTCGCCGCTGGCGGGTCGGCTCCCGACACGTGGCTGCGCGCGGCCGAGGCCTATGCCGGGTTCCTTGCCCGTACGGGCAAGAAGGATGCGGCGCTTGCGGTGCTCGACAAGGGTGACGAGTTTGCCGCCGGTCGCCTGCCTCTGATCAAGCTGCGCCAACGCATCGAAAAGGGAGACCCCGTTCCGCGCCTCGTCTCTACGCCTTCCGAGGGGGCAAGCGAGTTGCTGCTGGTGCTGGCCACCGCGCTGAACCGTGCCGGCGGCGAATCCTTCGTCCGGCTTTATCTGCAATATGCACTGGCGCTGAGACCCGACAGCGACATCGTCCTGATTCAGCTGGCAGCCGTCGCCGAGCAGCAGCGCGACTCGGAAGAGGCGATCAAGCTCTATCGCCGGGTCCCCGAGACATCGCCATTGAAGCGCCTTTCGCAGCTTCAGCTGGGCCTCAACCTTGCCGATCTCGATCGCCGAGACGAGGCAATACGGCAGTTGAAGACGCTAGTCGCGGAAAATCCCGATGACATGCGCGGCTACCTCGCCCTTGGCGGCGTCTATTCCTCCAAGGACGACTATGCCAGCGCCGCCAAGCTTTATGACGAAGCCGTCGCTCGCATCGATAACGACAAGTCCTTTGTGCCGACGGACCCCCGCGCCAGCGCCAACTGGAACATCTACTATCAGCGCGGCATCGCCTACGAGCGGCTGAAGCAGTGGCCCAAGGCCGAACCGGACTTTCGCAAGGCGCTGGAGCTTTATCCCGATCAGCCTCAGGTCATGAACTACCTCGGCTATTCATGGATCGACATGAACATGAACCTCGAGGAAGGCATCGACCTGATCCGCAAGGCCGTCAACCTGCGGCCGAGCGATGGCTACATTGTCGATTCCCTGGGCTGGGCCCATTATCGCCTCGGCCAGTACGAGGATGCCGTGCGCGAACTGGAGCGTGCAGTGTCCCTGAAGCCCGACGATCCGGTGCTGAACGACCATCTGGGCGATGCCTATTGGCGCGCCGGCCGTCGGCTCGAGGCGACGTTCCAGTGGAGTCATGCGCGCGACATGAAGCCAGATGCCGATGTTCTGGCGCTGGTGGAGAAGAAGCTGAAGGAAGGACTGCCTCCGGTAGAGAACAAGGCGCTTGCCGAAGAGCCCGCGAAAACCGCTGCGCCCGCTGTGGCTAGGCCGGAAGCGGCGCCTGCAGACCAGCGCAGCGAATTGCCCGCCGCAGAGCCGGCCACCGTCGTTCCGGCCGCCTACAAGGTCCTTTCGGGCCAGTCGCTGTGGTCCATCGCCGTTGACCGGCTGGGCAACGGAAGCCGCTACATTGAGATCCTCGACCTCAACCCGCAACTGCGCTCCGATCCCGGTCGTCTGGTGCCGGGCCAGGAACTGACGCTGCCGGAGGGCAGCAATTAGGAGCGATCTGCTGTCCTTCGGTGGAGCCGGCACGCGCAAACTTGACGCCCCCCTGAGGCGGCACTAGGACGGGCGATCTCTCGCCCAAGCCCGAGGCAAC
>JBKJRE010000386.1:0-4916 GCA_046594775.1 Rhizobiaceae bacterium
GTGCTCGATCTCGGCACCGGCACCGGTCGCATGCTCGAGCGGATCGCGCCAAAATTCGGCCGCGCGGTCGGCGTCGATGCGAACCATGCCATGCTGGCGGTGGCGCGCGCCAATCTCGAGAAGGCCGGCGTTGCCAACGCGCAGGTGCGCCAGGGCGACATTTTCGCGCCGCCGGTCGAGCGCGACAGTTTCGATCTCGTGACGATGCACCAGGTGCTGCACTATCTCGATGATCCCGCGCTGGCGATCCGCGAGGCGGCGCGGCTGCTCCGGCCGGCCGGAAGGCTGGTGATCGTCGATTTCGAATCCCATACGCTGGAATTCCTGCGCGAGGACCATGCGCATCTGAGGCTCGGCTTTTCCGACAGGCAAATCGCCGACTGGCTCGAAGAAGCCGGTGTCGATCTCGAGGACAGCAAGGAATTCGAACCGCGCGGCACTGCCGAAGGGCGATTGACCGTCAAGATGTGGCTTGGCCGCGACCGCCGGCTGCTGATTGCCGACCCCGACCGCGCCGCCGAAAGAGAGACCGTCTGATGAACCAGCCCCGCTTTTCCCGACGTCCCGACATCGGCGACAAGGTGCGCGTTTCTTTCGAATTCTTTCCGCCCAAGAGCGACGAGATGGAAGTGCGGCTGTGGGAGGCGGTGAAGAGGCTGGCGCCATTGGAACCCGACTTCGTCTCCGTCACCTATGGCGCTGGCGGATCGACCCGCGAACGGACCGCGCGCACGGTAAGGCGGATACTGGAGGAATCGCGGCTCACGCCGACTGCCCACCTGACCTGCGTCGATGCCGGGCGTGCCGAGGTCGACGCCGTGATTGCCGAGTTTTCCGGCATGGGCGTGACGCGTTTCGTGGCGCTGCGTGGCGACCCGGTCGAGGGCGCTGGCGCACGCTATGCGCCGCACCGCGACGGTTATGCCAACGCCGCCGAACTGGTCACGGCGCTGCGGGCGGCTGGCGATTTCGACATATCGGTCGCTGCCTACCCGGAAAAGCACCCCGAAAGTCCCGATTTCGCGACCGATATCGAAATGCTGAAGCGCAAGGTCGACAATGGCGCGACGCGGGCGATCACCCAGTTCTTCTTCGATAATGAACTCTACGAGCGCTATGTCGAGCGGGTGCGGCGTGCCGGCATCTACATCCCGATCGTGCCTGGCATCCTGCCGGTGCACAATTTTGGCCAGGTGGCGAATTTCTCAGCGCGCTGCGGCGCGCATGTGCCGGCCTGGCTCGCCGAGCGCTTCGAGGGGCTGCAGGCCGATCCGCAGACCCATGCGCTGGTGGCTTCGGCGGTGGCCGCCGAGCAGGTTCTCGACCTGATCGAGCGCGGCGTCAGCGATTTCCATTTCTACACGATGAATCGCGCCGACTTGGTGTTCGCCATCTGCCACATGATCGGCATTCGGCCGCCCGCGGAAAAGGCGGCGCCCGCAGCCGCCTGAGATCGAGCGGCGACAGAATGCGGAAAAGGCCGGGCGATGAGCCCGGCCTTCGCAATTTTTCTCACCTTTTCAGATGTTTCCCAGCTTCCTGGCCTCGGTGGCCTTACGGAAGTACTCCCATTATGAGGGCGCCAATTAAAGCAAACGCAGCGCAAATCATCAGTGCATTGATTGGCCGTGTCAGTCCCATTTATAGCCTCCTCTTAAAGAGCCATGGCAAGAGTCTAGGGGAGTTGATGCCACAGGCAAGCGGAAAATTTGCTGCATTGCGACAGGATTGTGAAAAAGTCAGGTCGTCAAACAGTCTAAGTCCACGGTTTTCCTGATCAATGCAAAGCATGAACCGCTGTGGAAAAAATGTGTTCGGCAACGACCTTGCAAAGTCTGAGCGGAAAATGCGGCTGTGCAGGGACTTGCAGATCGTTACAGCGGCGATTCACTCCCGATGAATCACAACGGGCGCATCGGAAAGCCGGGCCTCGAGCCATGCGGCGGCTGACAAAACCGCCTGGTCGCGGCCGAATCGGCCAACAATCTGCACGCCAATCGGCAAGCCGGCCTCATTCGCCAAACCCGGCACGTTGACGCATGGATTGCCGGTGAGCGTCCAGAGCTTGTTGAAGACCGGCGAACCTGTCGATGACAGCCCTTCAGGCGCAGCGCCAGTAACCGACGGGGTAAGAAGGACGTCGATCCGGTCGAAAAGCGCACCGGTCTCATGGCGCGCGCGGCGGGCGATGCCGCGGGCAGAATCATAGGCTTGGGGAGTGATTGCACGGCCCTGCGCGAGCGTGCTGCGCAGGATATCGCTCATCCGGTCACGATGATGGTCGAATTCGAAGCCCAGCGCCATGCCTGCCTCGTGATTCTGGATCGTGGCATGCGCCTCGCGGGCTGCGGCGAGGGTCGCAGGCTCATCGATCTCGACAATCGTGGCGCCGGCTTCCGAGGCTCGATCCGCAGCCATCAGGAGGGCGGACCGAGCCTCCGCGTCGGCCTCGTCCCAGATCGACGTTCTGTAGAGTCCGATCCGCAGCTTTGTGGGGTCGACCGTCTCGACGTCGAGCGGTCGGCCTGTCAGCCGCGCAACGAAGGCGGCGGCGTCGGCGGTGCTCGCTGCGAAGAATCCCACCGTGTCGAGCGACCATGAAAAGGTCTTTGCGCCGACCATCGGGATGAGCCGGAAGCTCGGCTTGTAGCCGACGACGCCGCAATAGGCCGCCGGGCGGATGACGGAGCCTCCCGTCTGCGTGCCGATGGCGACCGGCACCATGCCGGCGGCGACGGCGGCGGCGGAGCCGGAGGATGAGCCGCCCGGCGTGTGGGCAAGATTGCGCGGGTTACGTGTGCCGCCAGGCTGCAGGAAGACGAATTCGGTGGCGACCGTCTTGCCGGCGACGACGGCGCCCCTGGCGCGCAGCATGGCCACGATAGCTGCATCGCTGGCGGGGCGGTTGCCGGCATAGACCACCGAACCATGCCCGGTCGGCATGTCATGGGTGTCAAATATGTCCTTCACCCCGACGGCGATGCCGGCAAGCGGGCCCGGCGCCCCGGCCGCTGCGGAAAGGGTGATTTCCCATTCCGCAACGGTGACGAAGGCGCCGACCGTAGCGTCGCCGGCGGCGATGGCGTCGAAGCTTTGTGCGACGGCGGCCCGCGGCGTGGTCTCGCCGCGCTCGATGGCGTTCAGGATCGACAGGACGGATTGCATGCTATCCCCGCAATGATTGCGGAGCAGCTATCGCCGTTTGAACAGGCGTCCGTCAATCGTCACGAGGCCAAGCGCGATCAGCATCATGCCGGCGATCTCGAAGCGTTCCAGGCGTTCGCCCAGAAACAGGAAGCCGAGCAGCAGCGCGCTGACCGGTACGATCAGCGTGACAAGCGAGGCATTGGTGGCGCCGGCCTGGCCGATCAGGCGGAAGTAGAGGATATAGGCGAAGGCGGTTGACAGGAGCGCCAGCGCGAAGACCGCCGCCCAGACCGGCAGGCTCGCCGAAAACAAGCCGGCCGGGCCCGACAGGCGAGTACGACCGGAATCATGATGATGGTCGAGGCGGTGAGCTGGCCGGTAGCCACAAGCGTCGGCTGCACCCCTTTGAAGCGCCGGGCGAAGATGACGGCGAAGGCATAGGAAAGCGAGGCGCCGATCAGCGCGAATTTCGGCCAGACGGGGCCGCCGAGACCGGCAAGAACGCCGGGACCGACCATCACCGCCGTACCCAGAATGCCCAGCAGGATGCCCAACACCTTGTTGCGCGAGAATTTTTCGTCCTGCGTGACGGCATTGGCGACTATTATGGTCCAGAACGGCGTGGTGGCGTTGAGCACCGAGGCGAGTCCGGCGCCCATGGCGGTCTGGCCGGCGAAGATCAGCGAAAACGGGATGACGTTGTTGAGGATCGCCAGGATGAGGAAGCTGCCGGCGAGCGGCATGACGCGCGCAAAGGATTGTCCGCGCATCGCGAGATAGACGTGCAGCGCAGCTGCCGCGATGGCGACGCGGAACAGCACCAGCGTCAATGGATTGATTTCCGCGACGGCCACGCGGGCGAAGAAGAACGAGCCGCCCCAGATTGCGCCAAGCAGCAGCAATTGCGCCCAGCTGGCGAGCGACATGGAAGGCTGGACGGGGCTTTCGGCTGCAAGGACGGTCATGGTCTTGGCTCCGGCGAAAGATTGATGTCCTGACTAGGCCGTAGTGACGATTTAAGGAATTGGGATTCCGTTTTGGGAGCAAATCAGATTCAACGCTGACTTTTGGAGGTTTGCGATGGATGTCGATGCGCTTCGGGACGATCAGTGGGAACGGATCAAGGGCTTTGTGCCGGGCGGCACGAAGGGAAAGCGTGGTCCCCGGACTGATAACCGGCGGTTTCTCAATGCATTGCTTTGGATGGCGCGCTCTGGCGGACGCTGGCGCGATCTTCCTGAACGGCTTGGCGATTACCCGACCGTGAAGCGGCGCTACTACCGCTGGATAGAGATGGGCGTGCTGGACGACATGCTGGCCGTTCTGGCGCGCGAAGCCGATCTCGAATGGCTCATGATCGACTCGACCATCGTGCGAGCTCATCAGCACGCCGCCGGGGCGCGGCGCTCAAAAGGGGGGCGGATGCCCAGGGCCTGGGCCGGTCTCGCGGCGGCCTGAGCACCAAGATCCACGCCGCCGGCGATGCGCTCGGCAATCCGGTGCGTCTGCTGGCCAGCCCCGGGCAGCGCAACGACATTGCCTTTGCCCATGATCTTGTCGAGGGCTTCCAGCCCGGCGCCACCATCGCCGACAAAGGCTACGACGCCAATCGCCTCATCGACAGTATCCACGGGACGGGAGCCGAAGTCGTCATCCCGCCCAAGCGCAACCGAAAAGAACAGCGCGACTACGATGCCGACCTGTACAAGGAGCGAAACATCATCGAGCGCTTCTTCAACAAGCTCAAGCAATTCAGGCGTGTCGCAACC
>JBKJRE010000446.1:0-3722 GCA_046594775.1 Rhizobiaceae bacterium
AATCGCCAAGAAGGCGCACGCGCACGCCGAACAAGGCGAGACCCTTCACGGGTCCATCGACCCGCACGCTTTCCAGTCCGTCAAGAATACCGAAATCTACGTCAAGAACATCGCCGAAGCTCTTTGCGCACGCGATACGGACGGTTGCGTGAGCTACATGGCCAATGCCGCGGCCTATACGAATAGGCTGGAAGCGCTGGACGCAGAGGTGCGGGCATCGGTGGCTTCCATTCCCGAGGACAAGCGGTCGATCATCACATCGCATGATGCCTTCGGTTATTTCGCGCAGGAATACGGCCTGGTCTTCCTGGCGCCGGAAGGCATCTCGACGGAATCCGAGGCGTCTGCCCGCGAGGTGGCGGCGCTGATCGATCAGATCAGGCACGACAAGGCATCCGCAATCTTCGTGGAGAATATCACCAACCAGCGTCTCGTCGAACAGATCGCCGCCGAGACCGGACTGCGGGTCGGGAGCACGCTTTATTCGGACGCGCTATCTGGACCTGACGGTCCGGCCGCAACCTATATCGATCTGATGAGAAACAACATCGGCGCCATAAAGGCAGCTATTGTCGGCAGCTGAGCCGTCTGAGGTTGCCGAGGCGTGGTGGGAGTGGCAAAACACCTGCAATGGCTGCAAGCGGCCACGCATTTCGGAGATAAACGATGGAATACCGCCAGATCAGCGACAACTATTCGGTTGCAGGACAGATATTTCCAGATGACGTGGCCGCAATAAAGGCCGCCGGGTTCAAGAGCCTGATCTGCAACCGCCCGGACGACGAGCAACCGGGCCAGCCTTCCTCGGAGAGCGTCAAGGCAGCCGCGCAGGCCTCAGGCCTTGATTTCCGCTATATTCCAGTCGTCAGCGGTCAGATCACAAGCGAAAACATCGCAGACCAGGCCGTCGCACTTGAGGAGATGCAGGCGCCGGTCTTCGCCTATTGCCGTTCGGGCGCGCGCTGTACGAACCTTTACGCCCTGGTAGCGGAAACGCACGGATAGCAAGCCATCAAGACAGCGAAGAACCGGCGAAGGCAGTCATATGAAAAGCCTGCATGTCGGCCGGATAGCGGTACGCCGTGGCGTAAGGACAGGCATTGCGGTCGAGGCAGCCGCCGCTGCGGCAGGGCTGGCCCGCAGCGGCGCGAACATGACCAAGGCAGCCTCGATGGTCAAAGCCGGCCGTCGAATAGGCATCGACCGGGCAGGATTTCAGGCAGGGTTTTCCGTCGCATAGATCGCAAAGGTGAATCGCTTCGCGAAGTGGCGCAAACGCGATTTCCTCGTCAAAGAGCAGCGCGCCGCGATAGGCATGCCAGAGACCGTATTCCGGATGCATGAGGATGCCGAGCGGCGACGGTTTCAGGCCTTCGGCGCGCATCGCCCATTGCTGGAACGGCAGATAGGGCCGGTCATTGGGCGAAACCGCCTTCGCCCCGAAACTTTTGGCCACCGCACCGATCACATCGCGCGACCATGTGTCGAGCGGATTATCGACAGGTTGGGGCTGCCGCCCGCGCCAGAGCTGAAAATGCGACCAGGGCGCATCGCCCGCCTGTCCGACAAGCAGCACGGTTTTTGCGGGAGCGCCCGAAGGCCCGGCCGGCGCATCGTCGCCGAGGCCAAAATTGAAGCCGCCGCGCACGATGAGGCCGTGACCGGAGAGATGCGTCGCTACGGCATCGAGAAACGCTGTGCCACGCAACGTCACGCCAGATGCCGGTGCGGCTTCAGCATGCGCGTCGGCACGTCGGTCCGGTCGTAGAAGTGCTGCCATAGAGCGCCCGCCGCTGCAGCGCGACGGCCCCAATGATGACCGGCTTGGCCGGCGTGACTGAAGGCATTGTTAAACCTGTCTCTACTGCACTTCACAATGGTGGGCGGCCATCGCAAATGCTGGCAAGCTAACGGTTGGTCAAGTGCAATTTTTTTGCACGCGGAGGAATGCAGCCGTCGCGCAACTATTTCTCCGGATCCGAAAACGCGCTGCGCCAGACTTCCTTATGAATGATGTTGGCCACTTTAGCCCGGCCTGTATCGGGCTCCTTTCAAGTGAAGGCGTCGGGCATTGACTCCTTCTTCGTGGCGATGAAGTCCTTCAACCCGTCATCGATGCCGGGATCGAGAAACGGCGCTTCGTACGTTTCTAGCCAGCGTCGGGCGATCTCGTTGGCGCGCTGTGGCGCAGTCTTCTCGCCTTCCGCCAGCCATTGCTCGTAGGAATTGTTGTCAGCGACCGACGAACGGTAGAAGGCGGTCTGGAAGTTCGCCTGCGTATGGTCGCAGCCGAGATAATGACTGCCCGGCCCTACCTGACGGATGGCGTCCATAGCCTGCCCGTTTTCGGAAAGATCGACGCCTTGCGCGAATTTCTGCTGCATGCCGAGCTGGTCGACGTCCATGATGAATTTTTCGTAGCAGGAGGCCAACCCCCCTTCGAGCCAGCCAGCCGAATGCAGCACGAAATTAGCGCCGGCAAGCATCGTCGAATTCAGGGTGTTGGCGCTCTCATAGGCCGCCTGCGCGTCCGGAACCTTGGAGGCGCAGAGCGAACCGCCGGTGCGGAAGGGCAGGCCAAGGCGGCGTGCAAGCTGCGCCGCTCCATAGGAAACCAGCGAAGGCTCCGGCGTGCCGAATGTCGGCGCGCCCGATTGCATCGAAATCGACGAAGCAAACGTCCCGAACAGGACCGGCGAGCCGGGTCTCACCAATTGGGTCACCGCAGCGCCGGCGAGCACTTCGGCCAAGACCTGGGTCAGCGTCCCGGCGACCGTGACCGGGCTCATCGCGCCGGCCAGAATGAAGGGCGTGACGATGCAGGCCTGGTTGTGACGCGCATAGACCTTCAGCGCCCCGAGCATGGTGTCGTCGAACACCATCGGCGAATTGGCGTTGATCAGCGAGGTGAGCACGGTGTTGTTTTCGACGTAGTCGTCGCCGAAAACGATCTTGGCCATCGCCACCGTGTCCTCGGCGCGCTCCGGTGCGGTGACCGATCCCATGAACGGCTTGTCGGAATACTTTATGTGGCTGTACACCATGTCGAGATGACGCTTGTTAACCGGCACATCGACGGGCTCGCACACGGTGCCTCCCGAATGGTGGATCGACGGAGCCATATAGGCGAGCTTCACGAAATTCTGGAAGTCCTCGATCGTCGCGTAGCGGCGGACGCCGTCGAGATCGCGCACGAAGGGCGGCCCATAGACCGGCGCGAAGACCGTGGCATTGCCGCCGATCTGCACCGAACGTTCGGGATTGCGCGCATGCTGAGTATATACGGCTGGTGCGGTCTTGAGCAGCGAGCGGGGAAGCCCCTTTGGAAAATGAACCCGGTCGCCCCTGACATCGGCGCCTGCATTCTTCCAGAGCTCGATCGTTTCGGGATCGTCACGGAAGATGATGCCGGTTTCTTCCAACACCGTGTCGGCATTGGCCTCGATCAGCGCCAGACCTTCCTCGTCGAGCACCTCATAAACCTTGATGGCGCGGTTGATGTAGCTCTGCTGAATGCCTGGCCCGCCTCCAGATCTCGCGGCGCGGCGAGCAGCGGCGCCGCCGCTGGCGGCCCTGCCCCGCCGGGCTGTCGAGGCTTCCTGATCCGTCGCGAGATTGTCAGTCATAAAACACGTCCCAATAAACTGCCGGGCAAACGAGAGCGGCCCGTTGCCGGATCGTAGTCATGCACCTTACTGAAAACGGCTTGCAGACGCCAAGAG
>JBKJRE010000520.1:0-4598 GCA_046594775.1 Rhizobiaceae bacterium
CTCAATGCCGATGTACCGGCGTGCTCGGCTGGGTATAGGGTATCTCCCGCAGGAAGCGTCGATCTTTCGTGGTCTGACCGTGGAACAAAACATCCGTGCTGTTCTCGAGGTGGTGGAGAAAAGCCGAAAGCAGCGCGATGCTGACCTGGACGCTCTTCTTGAGGAGTTTCACATCTCGCACCTGCGCAAGGCTCCGTCACTTTCTCTGTCGGGCGGCGAGCGGCGCCGGCTTGAGATCGCGAGAGCGCTGGCGACCCGCCCCAACTACATGCTTCTGGATGAGCCTTTTGCCGGCATCGATCCGATCGCGGTTGCCGACATCCAGCAACTTGTCCGCCATCTCACGGCACGTGGCATCGGGGTGCTGATTACCGACCACAATGTGCGCGAAACGCTGGGTCTCATTGACCGCGCCTACATCATTCATGCGGGCGAGGTTCTCACGCATGGCCAGGCTGACGAGGTGGTGGCCAATCCTGATGTCAGGCGCCTCTATCTCGGCGAAGGTTTTACGCTTTAGCCGCTGGGGTCTACAAGAGCGGAGATCTCCGCGAGCAGAGTCCAATTTCCAGCCCGCAAACGCACCATTTAGGTCGCCTAGCTCGTCATTTGTCTTGACAAGCAAGAGTTGGGCCAGTTTTTATAGACGCCCTAAAAAAGTTTCGGCTCCTGAAACGGCCGGACGCTGGCAGGGTTGAGTAGGAGTGGACTCGAGGCATGGCGCTGACAGCCAAACTGCAACTCAGGCAGTCACAATCATTGGTCATGACGCCACAGCTGATGCAGTCCATCAAGCTGCTGCAACTGACACACCGCGAACTTGAGCACTTCATCGACGAAGA
This sequence comes from Rhizobiaceae bacterium, assembly GCA_046594775.1. Lineage (GTDB taxonomy): Bacteria > Pseudomonadota > Alphaproteobacteria > Rhizobiales > Rhizobiaceae > CAMYMG01. The sequence goes on from JBKJRE010000520.1 coordinate 843, forward strand.
GATCGAACGCAACCCGCTCATCGACCGGGTTGAACCCCACGATGACGCGGCGACCGACCAATTGCAAGGGACCGCTGACAACCCGACTGACGAAAGCTGGTTCGAGGGGGAACTCGCATGGACGTCGGAGGCGATGGCCGAAAAGCTCGACAGCTCGCTTGAGAATGTTTTTCCGGACGACCCAGGCACTTCCGAATGCATTGGGCCGGATCTTGCGGCGCAGTGGAGGTCAGCGGGAAATGGCAGCGGCCCCAGCACCGGTGGCTTGGGAAATGCGTTCGACATGGACGACATGGCTGCCGCCGCGGTCACTCTTCGGGACCACGTGGGTGAACAGATTGCCTTCGCGTTTGACGATTCGATGAAATTGCAGATTGCGCGAGAACTGGCCGAGAATCTGGACGAACGTGGCTATCTGCAGGCCGATTGGGCCGAAGTCTCCCGCAGGCTGGGCGTTCAACCCGAGGACGTGGCCGATGTTGTTTCAGTTTGCCAGACGTTCGAGCCTGTCGGGATATTTGCGCGTGACCTCGCCGAGTGCCTGATGCTGCAGCTTGCCCAACGCGACAGGCTAGATCCTGCAATGCGGACGTTGATGGCAAACTTGGAACTGCTTGCTCGCCGGGACTTTGAGAAGCTCAGGAGGCTATGCGGTGTCGACGAGGAAGATATTCTGGACATGCTTGCCGAGATTCGTCTGCTTGATCCGCGGCCCGGAATGGCTTTTTCCGGCGGCCATGCCGACGCAATTGTCGCCGATGTCGAGGTGAGGGCGGCTGGCGATGGGAGCTGGACAGTCGAACTCAACCCCGAAACCCTGCCGCGGGTTCTGGTGGACCATATATACTTTGCTCAGGTTTCTGGACTCACCAAGGACCCGGCCGAAAAGCAATTCCTTGCCGAGTGCCTGCAGAGCGCAAACTGGCTGACACGCAGTCTCGATCAGCGCGCAAAGACCATTCTGAAGGTGACGTCCGAGATTGTGCGCCAACAGGATGCGTTCCTGCTCCATGGCGTTCGCCATCTGAGGCCATTGAACCTAAGAACCATCGCGGATGCGATCGGCATGCATGAATCGACGGTCAGCCGGGTAACGGCCAATAAGTACATGCTGACCTCGCGCGGGGTTTTCGAACTGCGCTATTTTTTTTCGGTCTCGATCGCCTCGTCTGGCGGTGGCGATGCGCACTCGTCGGAATCGGTTCGCGATCGCATAAGGCATATGATCGACGAGGAGAGCGCTGCTACAATCCTTTCGGATGACGCGATTGTGAATATGTTGAGGGTAAGTGGAGTCGACATTGCAAGGCGGACCGTCGCCAAGTATCGGGAAGGAATGAGCATTCCGTCCTCGGTTCAGCGGCGGCGCGAAAAACGGGCCTTGGTGACGGCCGGCCGTTGAAATTATGGATAGTTTAGGCGACTGCAGCGCTTCATTGACATTGGCGAATGAAGTGACTAGAAGCCCGCCCGCATGGACCCGGCGGCGGGCCTGACAGTTTACGCACCGTCCGGAGACGGCTTGTGATCAACCGGAAAGTTCTGACTGGAAATCGGCGTCGGCGCCGATGCGAAGCTTGTGTGCATCCGCCACGGGTATAAACTCTCAGACATCCAGAGTCTGAACAGGGAAGTCGAAATCAAAATGAGCCTGCGGATATCGGGAAAACACATGGACATTGGAGACGCGTTCCGCTCACGCATCGAGGGCCGGATCGGTGACGCGATCGAGAAATATTTCGATGGCGGGTTTTCGGGCCATGTGACAGTGGAAAAGTCAGGCTCGAGATTTTCTGCGGACTGCGTGATCTTCCTTGACAGTGGAATGGGCCTGCAGGCGGCCGGCGAGGCATATGACCCGCAAGCAGCATTTGACGCGGCCTCAGAGCGGATCGAGAAGCGTCTCAGGCGCTACAAGCGTCGCTTGAAATCATACGATGGCGCAGGGCATTCACAGGCGAAGGAGGACATGGCTTACACGGTCATGTCGCCAGTGGCGGACGAGGACGACGAGGTGCCGGACGACTATTCCCCGGCGGTGGTGGCCGAATCGACACTGTCGCTCAAGACTATGTCGGTGGCGCACGCCATAATCGAACTGGATACCAAGGATAGCCCGGTCTTTGTGTTTCGCAATGCGGGAAACAATCAGGTCAATATCGTCTATCGCCGGGGCGACGGAAACATTGGCTGGATTGACCCGTCCACCGCTCTGACAGCCTGACCACAACGTTGTCTCTTGTTTGTGGCGCCGGAAATTAATCGGTGACGAAAATGGGCAGACCACAAGGATTTTTGTAATGGATCTCAATGATCTCATAGAAGTTCCGGCGATCATGCCAGCCTTGAAGGCGAACTCGAAGAAGCAACTGCTCCAGCTACTGGCCGAGCGCGCCTCTACCATTGCCGGCATTCCGGAAAGAGAGATTTTCGATACGATCCTGCAGCGCGAGCGTTTGGGTTCCACCGGCGTTGGCAACGGAATAGCCATACCGCACGGCAAACTTGCCGGCGTGAAACAGATAAGTGGTGTATTCGCCAGACTTGAGGCACCCATCGATTTCGAGGCGCTCGACGACCAGCCGGTGGACCTGGTGTTTCTGCTGATGGCGCCGGAGGGCGCGGGGGCTGATCACCTGAAGGCATTGTCGCGAATCGCCCGTGTGCTCCGCGACTCCGATACGGTAGCCAAGATTCGCGGCACCCGCGACGCAACTGCCATCCATGCGCTGCTTTCGGAAACCCAAGGCTCGAAAGCAGCCTGATTGAGTGGGCCAGCCGGAACGAGCGGCGTTGCTCCGCTGCCGCTCAGTGAATGCTGACTGGGATCAAGTCATTCTCGAAAGCACCGGCGATGGCGCGTTCGCGCGCGTCAGACAGCAGGATTGGCTGCCCGTTAGCCGCAAACAGGGCCCAGAGACGCGTCCCTGGCTCCATTTCTGGCAAGCCAGGAAACTTGCCCATCAATTCGTCGCTGCCAATTTCACGAAGATAGGCCATCGTGCCTTCGCCAAGATGGGCGAGATCAGCCTCGGTAAAAGCCTGGTTGTCTTCATTGTAGGTCATGCGAGCCTCCTGTTCGCGGGGCGTCTATCCGACCAACCCGCCATAGAGCCAGTAATCCGGGCCGGGACTGGATCAGTCTTTCACCGAAATGTTTATTTTCTGTACGAGTCGCTGGGCCTCGGGACGGTCTAGATCAATGGCGAGCAGACCATTCTTGAGCACGGCTTCCGTAACCCTCATGCCATCTGCCAGAACAAAGCAACGCTGGAACTGGCGGGCAGCGATTCCCCTGTGCAGGAACTCGCGCTCGGTGTCGTCGCTTTGCCTCCCGCGGACCACCAGTTGGTTCTCTTCGGTGGTGACTTCAAGGTCAGCTTCGGCAAACCCTGCGACAGCGAGAGTGATCCTCAGCTGTTGGGTGGATGCATCCGCGCCGTTGATGCGTTCAATGTTGTAAGGAGGGTACGAGTCGCCGGTCTTGGCGAGACGCTCAAGCGTCTTTTCCATTGCATCGAACCCAAGCAGAAGGGGGCTCGAGAAAGGCGTCATACGGCTCATCGTTAAGGTGTCCTCTGCGAGCGACTTGAAATGAAAAGACCCCGGAGGCATCTTTCTCGTGACCCTGATATGGATGCCGCAGAGACCGACTTCAAGACTTTCCGAAATACCACATTGTAAGGAAACACTATGAGAGCACCGACCGGGATCGGTATCGATGATTATCCGGGTCGGTGCTCTCATAGTGTTTCC
>JBKJRE010000076.1:0-3049 GCA_046594775.1 Rhizobiaceae bacterium
GCAAGCCGGATAATGTCATCGCGCCCATTGGTCGACATCTCGATCCATGTCCCGCCCTTCGGCAGCCCGGCCAGGATGCCGTCTGCACCGGTCAGCACCGCTTCGCTTACGGCGGGCGAGGGCAGGCAGGTGATGGCGTTTCCGCTCGCCCTTGCCGCTTCAGCCGGGCTCGCCGCCGCCATCGCCCCGAGCGCGACGAGGCGTGCGACCGCAGCCGGATCACGATCATGCACGGTGACGGCGAAGCCGTTGCGCACGAGGCTCGCCGCCAAATGGCCGCCCAGGTGCCCGAGGCCGACGAAGGCGTAGCTCTCGCTCATGGCATCAGAGGCGTCTGCATCATCTGTAGATGCAGATCCTTGCCCGAATATGGATTTGCCACGCAAACCTCTTCGTTCAACTCTACGCCGAGGCCCGGCTCCTTCGACGGGATGACATGGCCGTCCTGCCACTCGATTTTCTTCTTGAGCAGCGTGGCATGGAAGCCATCCCACTGCTTCAGCGATTCCAGGATCAGGAAGTTGGGAAGGGTCACGGCAAGCTGGATGTTGGCCGCGCCGACGATCGGGCCGCAATAGCAGTGCGGCGCGATCTGGATGTGGTAGGCCTCCGCCATCGCCGCGATCTTCTTGGTTTCCAGTATGCCGCCCGAGCGCCCGAGATCGGGCTGCAGGATGGTGGCGGCGCGGTTCTCGATGATTCTGGCAAACTCGAATTTCGTCGTCAGCCTTTCGCCGGTGGCGATCGGGATCGAGGTGCCGCGCGCCACCTGCGCCATAACCTCGGGCATGTCCGGCGGCACCGGTTCTTCGAACCACAGCGGGTCATAGGGCTCGATGGCGCGCGCCATGCGCAGCGCGCCGGACGCGGTGAACTGGCCATGGGTGCCGAACAGTATGTCGGCGCGGGTGCCTACAGCCTCGCGGATGGCCTTGACCATGCGCGCCGACAGATCGATGTCGACGAGGCGCGGCTGGTGGCCGTCATAGGCGGTGTAGGGACCGGCCGGGTCGAGCTTGACGGCGGTAAAGCCCTGCTCGACATATTCGAGCGCGCAGCCGGCTGCGAGGTCGGGATCGTTGTAAACGTTCCTGTCGCCAGCCTCGTCGACATAGACGCTGCCTTCATGCGGATAGAGATAGGTGTAGGAGCGCAGCGTCTCGTGCACACGCCCGCCCAGCAACTTGTAGACGGGCTTGTTGGCCTCCTTGCCGATGATGTCCCAGCAGGCGATTTCGAGCGCCGAAAAGCAGCCCATGCCCGACACGTCGGGCCGCTGGGTGAAGCCCGAAGAATAGCAGCGGCGGAAGAATGCCTCGATGTCGTGCGGGTCGCGTCCGACTAGATAGCGCTCGGCCATGTCCTCGATCATCTTGGCAGTGACGTGTGCAGAGAAGGTAGCATTGTAGGCTTCGCCGTAGCCGACTACGCCGCCGTCGGTGGTCAGCCTGACGAAGATGAAATATCGGCCGCCGATGCCGGGCGGCGGGTTGCCGACAACCCATGTCTTTACGTCGGTGATTTTCATGTCTGGTCCTCCAGCACCATTTCGGCGCCCTTCCAGCCTGTCATGATAGAGGCTGCGTTGGTGTTTCCGGAAATGTTGGCGGGAAAGATCGAGGCGTCGATGACCCGCAACGCTTCGAGCCCATGCACCCTTAAACGCGGATCGACAACGGCTTGCTTCGGGTCTGGCCCCATGCGGCACGTCGAAACAGGATGATAGACGGTGCCCGAACGCTTTCGGAAGTCTTGAATCAGGTCCTCGTCCGAAGTGATTGAGGGGCCTGGCAAAATTTCCTCCCTGACGACTTCCGCAATGGCCGGCATGGATGCGATCTTGCGGACGAATTTCACCGCCGCAAGCATTTCGGCGACGTCACCCCGGGTGGAATAGGCATTGGCGATGATCCTGGGATGTTCGAGCGGATTGCTCGAGCGGATCATGATCTCGCCGCGGCTCGACGGACGGCAGTTGGAAAGGCCGATGGAGAAACCTGGCCACGGGTCGGGCGTCAGGATGGGCCGCTCGCCACCTCGTGGCACGACGGTCGAGAAGGCCTGGAAGTAGAGCTGCATGTTTGGCTGCGCCAGAGCCGGATCGGTGCGGAAGAAGCCGCCGGCGCTGTTCATGGATGCGGAAAGCGGACCGTCGCGAAGCAGGATGTACCGACAGCCGACCAACAGCTTTCCCCACCAGGGCCGCAGGAGTTGGTTGAGCGTCGGAATGCTGCCCCTGAAGGTGTAGTTGATGCCGACATGGTCCTGCAGATTGGCGCCGACATTCTCGTTGGGGTGGACGAGTGGGATGCCCATATCCCGCAGCAGGTCGCCCGGGCCGACGCCCGACAGTTGCAGAAGCTGCGGCGTGTTGACGGAACCGCCGGACAGGATCACCTCGCGGCCGGCGCGCGCCGTGTGCGTCTGGCCGTTGCGCAGATATTCGATGCCGACGGCGCGGTTTCCCTCAAACAGGATTTTGGTGGCCAGCGCGCTGGTCTCGACGCGGACATTGGACCTTCGCATCGCCGGTCGCAGGAAGGCGCGGGCCGCTGACATGCGGCGGCCGTTTCTGGTCGAAATCTGATAGATTCCGATGCCTTCCTGCGTCGCTCCGTTAAAATCCGGATTGAGCGGAAGGCCCGCTTCCTGGCCGGCTTTGAGAAAGCGCTTGGTCAGCGGATGGACGGCGCGAGAGCAGTCCGTGACGTGCAACGGCCCGCCCGCGCCGCGCCAGTCATCCGCACCGGCCTGATTGTCCTCGATCGCCTTGAATATCGGCAGAAGGTCGGCAAAACTCCAGCCGGTGTTTCCGGCTGCGGCCCAGGCGTCGTAGTCGGCGGGATGGCCGCGAATCCAGACCATGGCGTTGATCGAACTGGAACCGCCGATCAGCTTGCCGCGCGGCCAGTGATCTGCATTGCCCGCCAGACCGGGGTCGGGCTCGGCGCGATAGTTCCAGTTTACGGCCGGATCGAAGAACGTCTTGCCGTAGCCAAGGGGCATCTGGACATAAAAGCGGCGGTCGCTGCCGCCAGCCTCCAGAACG
>JBKJRE010000245.1:0-4058 GCA_046594775.1 Rhizobiaceae bacterium
CGGATGGGCCGTCATCGGAACGGCCGGCCGCCTCGTCGGACACTTCTACATCCACAACGGCGACGATTCAGGCTTCGTATGCGAACGAAACTGAGTTCTTCAACAGCCTGCTAGGGCCGCTCGGATATCCGCGCCCGGCGTCCGATCATCACCGTCAGGATGACGCCAACCGCGAACGCCAGCGTCTCGTTGTTGACATGCTCGCCGAGTAGGGTCGCCGAGATCGCAATGGTCACGAAAGACTGCAAAAGCTGCACCTGGCTGACACGCGCGATGCCACCGATCGCCAGTCCGACATTCCACGCGAAGAATCCGAGGAACATCGAGCCGAGGGCGAGATAGAGGAAAGCCCCGATCTGGTGTGTCGTCGCTGCGGCGAAGCCCGCGCCGTACGTGAAAAATGTGCCGGCGACAGAGAGCGGCGAGGTGACGATCAGCGCCCAGCAAATGACCTCCCAGCCCGGCATGTTGCGCGACAGTCGTGCGGAAATGACGTAGCCCAGACTTGCGGAAATGCCGGCGAGAAACAGCCAGATGTCGCCCGTGGAAAGCTGCATGCCGCCATCACGCATGGCGAAGATCACGACAAGACCGGCGCCCACGACACCACAGATCCAGAACAGCGCCGATGGCCTTTCGCCGCCGATAAGCGCCGCAAAGATGCTGGTCGCCAGCGGCAGGATGCCGAGCACGACACCGCCATGGGCGGCGGGCACCGTTTGCATCGCCACCGAGGACATTAGCGGAAAGCCAAAGACGAGCAGCATGCCGGCCAGAAAGAGATTGCCCAGGTGAGGGCGCGGAAAGGAGCGTCGCAGTATCAGGAGCAGGACCGCGGCCGCCGCTGAGGCGAGCGCGGCGCGACCGAAGGTGATGAAGAAGGGGCTGAAGGCGCCGAGCGCTACGCGGGTGGCCGGCAGCGTGCCACCAAAGATGACCACGCCGATCAGGCCGAGAGCCAGACCGGCGGTCTCCCGAGGCCGATTCGGCACCTTGTCTGAAGAGTGGCGTTGGGACATGGGCGAGCGATAATCGTATTCGGTCTCCGCCGTCGCGTCCAATCGCTTGGTCCAGCCTCCGGTGCGTTTTGCCGCAATGGGCTTACTCGCCAATCGCCACATTTGGTCCTATGAAGCGGCAATGTCGATCTGGTTTCGCATTGGCGAATTCGTTACGCGCGCTTCCGCCTCTGCGGCGTCCGGTGTCTGGGACGTGGTGGAGGCGGTGCAGACTACCTTCATTGGCGATCCCGAATTGCGCCGCCGGGTTGCCTTTTCGGTCGCGATGATCGCGCTGTCGGCCAAGATGGCGAAGGCGGATGGCATCGTCACCCGCGAGGAGGTGCAGGCGTTCCAGCAGATTTTCCCGGTGCCGGCGTCGGAGAGGCGCAATGTCGAGCGGCTCTACAATCTCGCCAAGGAGGATGTCGCCGGCTTCGAGGCCTATGCCGAGCGCATGGCTGGCCTGTGTGGAAGCGGCAAGGCCAATTGCGCGATACTTGAGGATATTCTCGACGGCCTGTTTCACATCGCCAAGGCGGACGGCGTTCTGCATGAGCGGGAGGACGGCTTCCTGCGCCGGGTTGCCGAGATATTCCGCATAGGGGAAAGCCACTACCAGGGCATTCTGGCGAGACACGCCAATCTTGGCGAAGCCGACCCCTATCTCATCCTCGGAATCGAGCGCGGCAGCACCATGGCCAGTGTGAAGACGCGCTATCGCCGGCTGGTGGCGGAAAACCATCCCGATCGCCTCATCGCCCGCGGCCTGCCGCAGGAATTCATCAAGATTGCAACGACGCGCCTAGCTGCGATCAACGCGGCGTATGAGACCATCGAGCGGAGCCAGCAGGCTGTATGAGCGGATTTACGCCCGACCATGCAGGCGCCGATGTCAGGGCTTCGCCGAATTTCGGACAGCGCATCGGGGTTGCCGGTCCGGACATGATCGTCCTTCACTACACGGGTATGGAAAGCGGACCGGCGGCAGAGGCGTGGCTGTGCAACCCAGCGAGCCAGGTTTCCGCGCACTATCTGGTGCATGAGGACGGTCGCATCGTGCAGATGGTGCGCGAGGGTGACCGGGCCTGGCACGCTGGAAAGAGTTTCTGGCAGGGCACGACCGACATCAATTCCCGCTCGGTCGGAATCGAGATCGTTAATCCGGGCCATGCGCTGGGCTACCGGGATTTCCGCAAACGCCAGATGGCAGCGGTTATCGAGCTTTGCCGGGGACTTATCGCCCGGTACGCGGTGCCGTCGCAGCGTGTCCTCGCGCATTCGGATGTTGCGCCGGGCCGCAAGGTTGACCCGGGGGAGCGCTTTCCATGGCTTCATCTGGCCAGCGCAGGCATCGGGCATTTTGTCGCGCCAAAGAGATCCGGCGGGCACCCGGTGCTTGGATCCGGCGATCGCGGCGAGGCGGTTGAAGAATTACAATCGATGTTGTCGCTCTATGGCTATGGCATCGACATCACCGGCTTGTTCGACGACGCCACGGGCGTTGTGGTTGCGGCGTTTCAGCTCCATTTCAGGCCGCGGCGGGTGGATGGAGTAGCCGATCGCTCGACCGTCGAGACACTGCGCCGGTTGCTCGAGACACTGCCTTCCGACCCTCGCTGAGCGGCCTTTCCCTATCGGGTAGAAATCCAAGCTCGTAACAATTTGTTATCCATCGTGACTTGCCTCGCCATTTTTGCCCCAAGGTTGGTCTGCACTGGGACCCTGATAAAGTTGCCGGAGAGCGCCTGTGTTCTCCTCCGGTGTGTTGAAGGGAAGTCGCGCGGAACGTTTCTGCGCGGCACATAGAAAACAGGAAATCATGAGAAATCTGACGTTTTTAGCGGCCGCGCTGGCAGCCGGGCTGACGACACTTGCGGCAAACGCGAAGCAAAGCGCCGACAGGCCCGACCTGGATCACGCGGAAAAAGGCTTCCAGAAGGCGACCTCGATGGGCAATGATGAGAACTGGGCCGCGACCGACAATCCAGAGGCACGCGGATTTACCCGTGAGGAAGTTTTTCATGCGGCCAAGGTCGCAAAGGCAGCGGCGGAGACCCCGCGCATCACCACAAAGGTAGACAAGGGCGAGAAAGAGGCTGCCGCGCCGAAGAAGCCCTATGCGCCGCTGATCGAGCGCTACGCCTCCATGAACGGCGTTTCGTCGGCGCTGGTGCATGCCGTTATTCAGGTGGAGAGCAACTACAAGCCCTATTCCAAGGGCCGGGCCGGTGAAATCGGCCTGATGCAGATCAAGCCGGCGACGGCGCGCATGATGGGTTATTCGGGCTCGACGACGGGGCTCTTCGATCCGGAAACAAACATCAAATATGGCCTGAAGTACCTCGCCAAGGCCCAGAAGCTCGGCGGTGGCACGACCTGCGGCACCATCCTGAAGTACAATGCCGGTCACGCCGCCAAGCGCATGAACCCGGTTTCCTCGGCCTATTGCAGGAAGGTCAAGAAGCGCCTCGCCGGCATCTAGTTGCGCGTTCCACTCCAGGCGGCGAAACACGCTCGTTCGGGCAGTCTGGGCGAGCGCTGCTTTTTTCGTTTGCGTTTGGACCGGCGAACGCCTTTATACGCCCTGCCAGCTGGCCGGGCGGCCGCACCAGCAACAGTCGAAAGGCTGCGGGTGAGGAAAGTCCGGGCTCCATGGAAACACGGTGCCGGTTAATGGCCGGCGGGGGCGACCCCAGGGAAAGTGCCACAGAAAGCAAACCGCCACGGTATCGGCGGCCCTCGGGCCGGTGATGTCGCGGTAAGGGTGAAAGGGTGGGGTAAGAGCCCACCGCGCGACTGGCAACAGAAGCGGCATGGTAAACCCCACCGGGAGCAAAACCGAATAGGGGCGGTAGAGGGGCAACCTTCAGGGCTGTTTCCGGCTCACCGTCCGGGTAGGTTGCATGAGACCGATGGCAACATCGGTCCAAGACGAATGGCCGCCACGTTCCCGCCGCCGCAAGGCGTCGGGGGCCATACAGAACCCGGCTTACAGGCCAGCTGGCATTTTCTCCCCGAAGAGCATCGCGATCAGAGCGTGTCGAGCGACGCCTCGAT
>JBKJRE010000356.1:0-3618 GCA_046594775.1 Rhizobiaceae bacterium
AAAAGGCGCCGCGGCCTTGCAGCCACGGCGCCTTCACTCTTCAGTCAGTAAAAATCAGGCTGCGCGGGGCGCCCGGGTTCCGCCGAAGCGGCGCTTGCCGCCATAGTTCCTGCCGCCGCCGGGCTTGCCCGCGACCGCCTTCTTGCCGCCACCGGGCTTCTGGTCGCCGCGCGGGCGATTGCCGTTGCGATGGCCGCCGCGGTCATTTGCGGCTTCCTGGAAGCGCTCGTTGCGCTCTTTTGGATCGCGAACGGGATCGGGGTCGCCAGTGTGGTCAGCCGTTACGGGCAGCTTCGCACGAATGATCCGCTCGACCGAGCGCAGCTTCGAGCTTTCGGACGGGTCGCAAAGCGTGATGGCAATGCCATCGGCGCCATTGCGTCCCGTGCGACCGATGCGGTGGACATAGCTCTCCGCCTCATCTGGCAGGTCGAAATTCACCACATGGCTGATGCCGGGGACGTCGATGCCCCTTGCGGCAATGTCGGTTGCCACCAGGATACGAACCGATCCGTCACGAAAGCCGTTCAGCGCCTTCTGGCGGGCGTTCTGCGACTTGTTGCCATGGATGACGGCGGCGTTGAATCCGTCGCGCTCCAGATCGCGTACGACGCGGTCGGCGCCATGCTTGGTGCGCGAGAACACGATCACTGAACTCATCGAAGGATCGGCGAGCATCGTGGACAGCACCTTGCGCTTCTGCTTGGTGCGGGCAATCACGACGCCCTGCGTGATCTCGGCAGCGGCCGTGCCCTGCGGCGCCACCTCGACATGCACCGGGTCCTTCATGATGCCTCGGGCGAGTTGCTCGATCTCTGTCGGCATGGTGGCGGAGAAAAGCGCCGTCTGGCGGTCGCGATGCGTCGCCTTGGCAATACGGCGCACATCATGGATGAAGCCCATGTCGAGCATACGATCCGCCTCGTCGAGCACAAGCCAGCGCGTTTCGGAGAGATTGATCTCCCCTTCCCGCACCAGATCGGTCAGCCGTCCGGGCGTTGCGACGAGAATGTCGACGCCTGGCGCCATCTTGCGGACCTGGCTGGAGCGCGACACGCCGCCGAGCACCAGTGCGGTGGCGACATGAAGACCCTTGGCGAGGATGCGGATCGTGTCTTCGATCTGCACCGCGAGTTCGCGCGTCGGCGCCAAGATAAGCGCACGGGCCGTACGGGGCGTGCGCTTGGTACCAAGCGTGATGATTTTGGTCAGGATGGGCAGGCTGAAAGCAGCCGTCTTGCCGGAGCCGGTCTGGGCGACAGCAAGCACGTCGCGGCCGGCGAGATGCGCCGGAATCGCTGAAATCTGTACCGGTTTCGGTTCGTCGAAGCCGGCGACAACGGTGGCCTTCAGAAGCGGGCCGGTAATGCCAAGCTTGGCGAAACCGGTGAGGTCAGCGGAATTTTCCGCAGTATTTTCAAGAGTCAATTTATTCTTCTTTCGCGCGGGCATTGCCGCAAAACAGTCCTCACGCGGGGCGCAACACGCGGCGGACGAAAATTCATGAAACGACAAGGCGGCAGACACCTGAGTGTCTGCGCGGCTGCGCTGTCGTGCCCGCAGACATCATGTCCATGGGGCTTTTCCACGCCTTGCCGGGGTTCGGAAAGGGGGAAACAGACGCAACCAGTCCTGTTAAGAGGAAAGCCGGAACTCCGACCTACGCGCCTATTGCGCCGCATATGGGCCATAACCCCGCAAATAGCAAGCGCCTTCGCTGCAGTGCAGCAATGCCGCGTCCGGCTGTCGCGGTCGTCAGTCGCTTCATGGATGATGCGGGAAACGCGCAAAAAGGTTGGAAACGGAGATGCTTGCACTCGGCAAAGGTCATGTTACGACAATCGGCAGACCTGCGGGGGGACTGACCACAATGACGGATGTGCTGAACGAACTCGAGCGCCGGCGCGAGAACGCCCGAATGGGTGGCGGGCAGGACCGCATCGACGCACAGCACAAGCGCGGCAAGCTGACGGCGCGAGAACGCATCGAGGTCTTCCTCGATGAGGGTTCGTTCGAGGAATTCGACATGTTCGTGGAACATCGGTCGACCGACTTCGGCATGGAAAAGACCAAGATTGCCGGCGATGGCGTCGTCACGGGCTGGGGCACTATAAACGGCCGGACAGTATTCCTCTTCGCCAAGGACTTTACTGTGTTCGGCGGTTCGCTGTCGCAGGCGCACGCCGAAAAGATTCAGAAGGTGCAGGATATGGCGCTGCGCAACCGCGCGCCGATCGTCGGTATCTACGATGCCGGCGGCGCCCGCATCCAGGAAGGCGTGGCGGCGCTGGGCGGCTACGCCGAAGTGTTCCAGCGCAATGTCCTGGCCTCGGGAGTCATCCCGCAGATATCGGTGATCATGGGCCCCTGTGCCGGCGGCGACGTCTATTCCCCGGCCATGACCGACTTCATCTTCATGGTTCGCGACACCTCCTACATGTTTGTCACCGGCCCCGAGGTCGTGAAGACCGTGACCAACGAGACGGTTACCGCCGAACAGCTTGGCGGAGCCTCCATACACACCACAAGATCCTCGATCGCCGATGGCGCTTACGACAATGACGTCGAGGCCCTGCTGCAGATGCGCCGACTGATCGACCTGCTGCCGGCGTCCAACACCGCCGAAATGCCCGAAATAGCGTGCTCGCAGACGGCCGAAGCAAACGACATGTCGCTCGACCGACTGATTCCCGACAACGCCAACAAGCCCTACGACATCAAGGAACTGATCCTGAAGACCTGCGACGAGGCGGACTTCTTCGAAATCCAGGAGAGTTTCGCGAAGAACATTGTTACCGGCTTCGGCCGCGTTGAAGGGCGTACCGTCGGGTTTGTCGCCAACCAGCCTATGGTCCTGGCGGGCGTCCTCGACTCGGACGCCAGCCGCAAGGCGGCCCGCTTCGTGCGCTTCTGCGACTGTTTCTCGATCCCGCTGGTCACTCTCGTCGATGTGCCGGGATTTTTGCCTGGAACCGCGCAGGAGTATGGCGGGCTGATAAAGCATGGCGCCAAACTGCTGTTTGCCTACGCGGAAGCGACTGTTCCGAAGGTCACCATCATCACCCGAAAAGCCTTCGGCGGTGCTTACGACGTGATGGCGTCAAAGCACCTGCGAGGCGACATGAACTACGCCTGGCCAACCGCCCAGATCGCTGTCATGGGGGCCCGGGGCGCGGTCGAGATCATCTACCGCAAGGACATTGGTGACGCGGAAAAGATCGCAGCACACACCAAAGCTTACGAGGACCGGTTCCTGTCACCTTTTGTGGCCGCCGAGCGAGGCTATGTCGACGAGGTGATCATGCCGCACTCTACGCGACGCCGTGTCGCGCGAGCACTGCGCATGTTGCGAAACAAGGAACTGCAGAATCCCTGGAAAAAGCACGCCAACATACCACTCTGAAGTGCGTTGCGACCGACCAGAGAAATGCGCCGCGCTTCACGTCATTGTTATGACGGATGTCGTTGTGCCAAAACCGGGTCCGCGTTTCGGTGACTGGCACTAGAGCGTTTCAAGGTTAGATTGAATCATTCTGCCGGAGGCAATTCGAGACAAGGTCGAGGGGTTTGGCGAAGGTCGTACCGGGTGGTACGACCGAGACGAAGCCCGATGGATTT
>JBKJRE010000399.1:0-3926 GCA_046594775.1 Rhizobiaceae bacterium
TCGACGCCCTCTGGAAGGCAATCGGCAACATCTGCGACCTGTACAGCCGCAAAGAGTGCTGGAATTATCTCAAGGGGAGGCAGGATATGCGTCCGATTAAATGTCCGGCGCTCTAGCAGGCGGTATCCGACCCGCCCCGCTTCCCGACTGCCTTCGACTGGATCGAAGGATCAATGGCCGTCAGCGCCTCCAGCCCGATCAAACCGACGTTGAAACAGCAGGAAAATAAAACAAGGCCGGGCTCGTGGCGTTCGACGGGGCGTGCCGGCAGTTTATGCAAATACGCCGTGGCAGTGCTTGAACTTCTTGCCTGAGCCGCAGGGGCAGGGCTCGTTGCGCCCGACCTTTCCCCAGGTCGACGGATCGTTCGGGTCGCGCTCTTCCGCCGCCACGGCACGGTTGTCGGTGAGGACCGAAACCGAACCGCCGGCAGCAAACTCGTCCTCGCCGGTTGTGCCGTCAATGTGATGGCCATGGGTTTCGTGCGCCTGGGGGGGCGGCGCCTCGGCGGCCTCGCGCACCAGTTCGACGCGCATCAGC
This sequence comes from Rhizobiaceae bacterium, assembly GCA_046594775.1. Taxonomy (GTDB): domain Bacteria; phylum Pseudomonadota; class Alphaproteobacteria; order Rhizobiales; family Rhizobiaceae; genus CAMYMG01. Next base: position 541 of record JBKJRE010000399.1, read on the forward strand.
TGCGACGTCACTGCCTGGCGCAGGTTGCCGAGCATGGCCTGAAAGAGCTCGAAGGCCTCGCCCTTGTATTCGTTGAGCGGATCGCGCTGGGCATAGCCCCGGAAACCGACAACCGAGCGCAGATGATCGAGATTCACCAGATGTTCGCGCCACAGATGATCGAGCGTCTGCAGCATGACGGACCGCTCGACATAGGTCATCACGTCGGGACCGAAACGCTCGGCGCGTTCGGCGGCGGCCTTGTTGGCGGCCTCGGTCAGACGGTCGCGTATGTCGTCCTCGGCGATGCCCTCTTCCTTGATCCACTCCTCGACCGGCAGGTCCAAATTGAGGTTGGTGCGGATGCCTTCTCGCAGGCCGGCGGCATCCCACTGCTCCGAATAGGCGTTTTCCGGAATGTGCTTGGCGACCAGATCGTCGATCACGTCCTGACGCATCTCCGCAACGGTCTCTGCAAGGTGCTCGCCTTCCATCAGCTCGATGCGCTGCTCGAACACCACCTTGCGCTGGTCGTTCTGCACGTCGTCATATTTCAAAAGGTTCTTGCGGATGTCGAAGTTGCGCGCCTCGACCTTCTTCTGGGCCTTTTCCAGCGCCTTGTTGATCCAGGGGTGGATGATCGCCTCGTCTTCCTTGAGACCGAGCTTCTGCAGCATGCCATCCATGCGCTCGGAGCCGAAGATGCGCATCAGATCGTCCTGCAGCGACAGGTAGAACTTCGAGCGGCCGGGGTCGCCCTGGCGTCCGGAGCGGCCGCGAAGCTGGTTGTCGATGCGCCGTGATTCATGACGTTCGGAAGCCAGAACGTAGAGGCCGCCGGCGGCGATCGCCTTTTCCTTGAGGCGCTGTATGTCGGCGCGAATGGCCTTTTCCTTTTCGGCGCGCTCGGGTCCCTCGGGCATGTCCCCCAATTCGTCGGCAATGCGCATCTCGGCATTGCCGGCGAGCTGGATGGCGGTGCCGCGGCCGGCCATGTTGGTGTATGGTGACGGCGCCCGGCTTGCCGGCCTGCGCCACGATCGACGCTTCGCGTTCATGGTGGCGAGCGTTGAGAACCTCGAAATCCTTGATGCCTTCCTTGCGCAGACGCTCGGCCAGCAGTTCGGACTTTTCGATCGAGGTGGTGCCGACAAGGATCGGCTGACCCTTTTCCGCGGCGTCGCGGATTTCGCGCACGATGGCCTTGTATTTTTCCTCCACCGTCCGGTAGACCTCGTCATCCTCGTCGAGGCGCAGGACCGGCATGTTGGTGGGCACCTCGGCGACGTCGAGGCCGTAAATATTGCCGAATTCCTCTGCCTCCGTGGCGGCCGTGCCGGTCATGCCCGCCAGCTTGTCGTACATGCGGAAATAGTTCTGGAAGGTTACCGAGGCGAGCGTCTGGTTCTCGGGCTGGATCGCGACGTGTTCCTTGGCTTCAAGCGCCTGGTGAAGCCCTTCGGAATAACGGCGGCCGGGCATCATGCGGCCGGTGAACTCGTCGATGATGACGATCTCGTCGTTGCGGACAATGTAGTCCTTGTCCTTCTGGAACAGCCGGTGCGCCTTGAGCGCGTTGTTGACGTGATGGACAATGCCGACATTCTCCACATCATAAAGCGAAACGCCCTTGAGATGCCCGGCCTCGCGCAGAAGGTTTTCCAGCTTCTCTGTGCCTTCCTCGGTGAAGGTCGCCGTGCGCTGCTTCTCGTCGATCTCGTAGTCGGCGGGCTCAAGCTGCAGGATGAATGTGTCGACGGTGGCGTACATCTCCGAGCGGTCCTCAAGCGGGCCCGAAATGATCAGCGGCGTGCGCGCCTCGTCGACCAGGATCGAGTCGACCTCGTCTACGATCGCATAATTGTGACCGCGCTGGACCATTGAGGCACGGTCGTATTTCATGTTGTCGCGCAGATAGTCGAAGCCGAGTTCGTTGTTGGTGGCGTAGGTGACATCGCAGGCATAGGCGGCGGCCCGCTCCTCGTCGGAGAGGCCGTGCACGATGACGCCGACCGTGAGACCCAGAAACTTGTAGACGCGCCCCATCCATTCGGAGTCGCGCGAGGCCAGGTAATCATTGACCGTGACAACATGCACGCCCTTGCCGCTCAAGGCATTGAGATAGACCGGCAGGGTGGCCACGAGCGTCTTGCCTTCGCCGGTGCGCATCTCCGCGATCGATCCGTCATTGAGCACCATGCCGCCGATGAGCTGGACGTCGAAGGGCCGCATGCCCAGCGCGCGACGTGACGCTTCGCGCACGGTGGCGAAGGCAGGAACCAGAAGATCGTCGAGCTTGGCGCCGTTGGCGAGATCGGCGCGGAACTGGTCTGTGCGCGCGGCCAGTTCTGCGTCGGACAGCGCCTGCAATTCGTTCTCCATGGCGTTGATCGCCTCGACCCTTGGGCGTGCGGCCTTGATACGGCGATCGTTGGAAGAGCCGAAAATCTTGCGGGCGATAACGCCGAGACTGACCATCTAATGGTCCTTTCAATCCGAATCTTGCCGGCAGGGCGCCGGCTGAACCCGTTACAGGCTCTGGAGCAACAGCAAAAAGCGCCCGGAAATCGGTTCTGGACGCAAAGTCGAAGGACAGATAAGAGGGGCCTCAACCGATGTCAACGCGCTGCAACGCGCTCAACCGCGCCAAATTCCGCCACAATCGGGTGGACTTCAAGGCGTCGAGAATTTCCCCTGGAGAGTTTATATGCTGATTTCGTATCGCTACGCGGCCATCGCACGGCTTGCCCTTCCCATCGGCCTTCTGGCGGGGTTCGTCGCCGCAGCCGCCGCCCAGGAGAGCGCTCCTGCCCCGGCGCCGGTGACGGAAGCGGCGCCTGCAGCGGCGCCAGACCCGCAAAAAGTGATCGCCACGATCAATGGCCAGACAATCAGCGAAGCCGATCTCGCGCTTGCACTGGGCAGTGTCGACCAGCAATATTCCAAGCTTCCGCCTGAACAGCGCAGGGCAGCCGCCTTCATGGCGGTGCTGGAGATCAAGCTGCTGGTCGCAAAGGCCGTGGCCGAGGGACTCGACAAGGATCCCGGGGTTGAGCGGCGCCTGGCTTTCCTGCACGACCGTGCGCTGCATGGCGAAGTCATTGAAAAGGATGTCGCTGGAACGATCACCGATGAAGAAGTGCGCGCGCGCTATGACAAGCAGATTTCAGAGACGCCTCCGGTCAATGAGGTCAGGGCACGGCACATTCTGGTGAAGACTGAGGAAGAGGCGCGCGCCATCATCAAGGAACTGGACGGCGGCGCCGACTTCGAAAAGCTTGCCGGCGAGAAAACGCTGGACCCGAGCGGCAAGGCGAGCGGCGTCGATCGCCTTTTTCAGCTCCTCATCGGCGATCTCGACCTTGGCGGCGGTGCGCAGTTCGTTGACCAGCGCAAAGTATTTTTCG
>JBKJRE010000492.1:0-6138 GCA_046594775.1 Rhizobiaceae bacterium
CCGGGGAATGCGGACCAGGGAGTTCATTCAAACATGATCCAGGATCCCCCGCTTCTCACCCTTCGCCGCAATTTCCCGCGGCCGAGCGCGGAACAGGTCGCGGCGTTCGCCGGTGTCCCGACCGGCCATGTGGTCGACGCCATGAACGGCAGTGGCGCGCTCGACGGTGCGATCAAGCCGATCGCCGGGCCGATGACGTTCCATGGCGTCGCGGTACCGTGTAATGACGGGCCGGCCGACAATCTCGCCTCGTTCGGTGGGCTCAGCATCGCCCAGCCCGGCGACGTCATCGTCTCGGCGACCGGCGGATTCACCGGCAAGGCCGTGATCGGCGACCTGCTGCTCGGCATGATGAAGAATACCGGCTGCGCCGCCTTCGTCACCGATGGCTACGTGCGCGACATCGCCGGCATCCGTGCTGTCGACCTGCCCTGCTTCGCCGCCGGCGTGACGCCCAATTCGCCCGTCCGCAACGGCCCCGGCACGGTTGGCCTGCCCATCATGGTCGGCGGATCGATGGTCGGCCCCGGCGACATCGTGTTGGGCGACGAGGATGGTGTCGTGGTCGTGCCGTTTGAGCAGATCGACGAAACGATCGAGAGGCTTTCGGGCGTCCGTGCGGCCGAGGCGGCTCTCGAAGCCAAGGTGAAGGCCGGATTGAAGATACCCGATTTCATCCAGGCGCACATCGACGCCGGCCTGTTCAACGAAATCGGATAGACTGTCATGCGCATCGCGATGATCGGCGCCGGCGCTATGGGCGGCATTTTTGGTGCCCGTTTCGCCTCTGCTGGAGCCGACGTGGTTCTCTATGATCGTGACGCCGTTCACATTGCGGCAATTGCCGCCGATGGTCTCAGCGTCGACTGGCTTGCAGGGATTATGCTTCACCGGCTGGCAGCAACCACCTCTCCCACCGAGATCGGCGCCTTTGATCTCGCTGTAGTCATGGTTGACAGCAACGCGACCCGATCCGTCGCCGAAGCCCTCGCCGCGATCCTGCCGCCGGACGCCTTCGTGCTGACGCTCCAGAACGGCATCGGCAATGTAGAGACGCTGACCGCAGTGCTCGGCGCCGAACGGATCGTCGGCGGCACCACCTACAACAGCGCCGCGAAGCTTTCGCCCGGCAAGGTGCTGCATTCCAACCTAGGCGAAACCACGATCGGCGAACTCGACGGCCATTTGTCCGAACGGATCGCGGCGATCGCCGACCTGTTCACCCGCGCGGGCCTGCCGGTCCGAGTCAGCGATAACGTGCTCGGCCACATCTGGATGAAGTTCGTCGTCAACGCGGCGATTAACCCGGTCTGCGCCATCACCCGACTACGGCCCGGCGAAATCATGCGGACCGAGCCGGCGCTTTTGCTGCTGGAGCGCGTTCTCGACGAGATCCTCGGGGTCATCGACGCCAAAGGCATCCGTCTGCCCTCCGACGACGCTCGCACCGAAGTGCTCGACCACGCCTGGGAGCGCTACAATCGCCCCTCGATGCTCCAGCATGTCGAAGCCGGCCGGCAGACCGAGATCGATTCGCTCAACGGCGCGCTTCTCAGCGAGGCGCGGACGCTTGGTATCGACTGCCCGTTCAACCAGGCGGTGCTGTTGACGATCAAGGCGCTGGAGGCACGGTCGGCGCTCCGCGCCTCCTCGCCGAGCATCGACGAGGCCGCCCTCGAAGCGGCGGCCCGGGCGAGCCCGAGGCCAACCTGACGCTTCGGGTCACGCGCCTAGCGCTCGATAGACGCTCCGCTCGCCTGCTAACCGAGATCGGGAAGGCGGACGCCATAACAGACCAGCGCGACCAGTACCTTTGCGGCTACGGCAGAGTTCGATTTGGGGATGTGCGGCGAGGCGGCTTCGAGCCCCTTCGAGACCTTCGCCAAGGCTACTCTTACCGGCATTTCTGGCCCAAAGCCGACATCCCATAGCCATTCGTTCGATGGCCGCTTCGCGCTTCTATATCAGTCTTTGGCGGCATTTTTTGGCTGCCCATAAGTGGTCATCGCTTGCGACGCGTGTTTGGGCTGCAAGGTGCTGCCGATTTCAACTGCCAACATGGATCTGGCGGCCAATCCGTTTCGCTTCCGCAATCAGTAGGTCTAGGTCTTTCCGCTGCGTTCGATGGTTGCAGATCGCTGCGCGCAGGCAGTGGCGGGCATGTACCGTAGTGTCGGAGACGGCGGCAATACCTGCTTCTTGCAGGCGCAGCATGATTTCCGTGTTGAGATACCGCAGCCCGGCTTCGTCCAGCCCGCCAGGATCATAGCGGAAGCTCACAATGTTGACCGAAGTTGGCGCCATCAGGCATATGTCATTTTCCGCTTCGATCAGGTCGGCCAGATAGTGCGCCTGCTCGATATTCTGGTCGATCAGCCGGCCGAATTTCGCGACGCCGTGTTCTTTCAGCAGCATCCACAGCTTGAGCGCCCGGAAACCGCGGCTGGTCTGGAGGCCATAGTCATGCAGATAATCCGCCGCTGCGATGCCACGCGGTTTGCCTTGCAGATATTCGGGAGACACCGCGAACGCGCCGCGATGCTTAGCCTTGTCGCGCACCAGCGCGCATCCTGCCTCGAAGGGCGCGTGCAGCCATTTGTGCAGGTCGAGCGCCAGCGAATCCGCGTCCTCGATGCCGGCGACGAGGTGCTTGTGGCCCGGCGCGATCCGCACCAGCGCACCGATGCAGCCATCGACGTGAAACCACAGCCCCTCGCGCCGGCACAGATCGCGGATCGCCACGATGTCGTCGATGGCGCCGGTATTCGTTGTGCCGGCCGTGGCGATGACGCAGGCGGGTTTCAGGCCCGCCGCCCGGTCCTTTGCGATAGCTGACGCGAGAGCGCCGATGTCCATTCGGTATGTTTCGTCGGTCGGCACCCGCACCAGCGCACGGTTGCCCAGTCCTAGCATTTCCAGGGCCTTCTGATGACAAGAATGAACCTGGTCGGAAGCATAGTAGCGCAGCGGCGCTGGAATTGCCGCAACGCCCTCTTCGCGCACGTCAACGCCGGCCATCTCGTTGCGAGCGACCGTCAACCCGATGATGTTGGCCATCGATCCGCCGTCCACCAGCGTTCCCGAAGCGCCGTCGGGAAAGCCCATCATCGTCTGGATCCAGCCGGTCACCTGCTGATCCATCAGTGCGGCGGCACTGTTGCCACCGCCGAGATTCGAGCCCTCGCTGGCGGCCAATAGTTCGCCCAGCGCACCCGTGAAGCTGCCCGCTCCCATGTACCACATCCAGAAGCGCGGATGGATGTTGCCCATTGGATAGGGCATGAGGTTGGCTCGCAGATCGCTCCAGATTTCTTCAAGCGGCGATGGCTTCTCCGGCAGCGGCGCCTTGAAGGACTGCCGCACCGCGTCCGGCATCGCCTGCCACACCGGCCGGTCCCTCACGCCGCGCAGACGATCGACCGCAAAGTCGATCATCTGGTGCCCGATCGCCTGCACTTGGGTCCAGTCGGCGGGGTCGAGCGTCTCTTCCCGGTCGCGAGTTTCCTGATGCGTCATCGGGCCTGCTTTCTGTTGGCTTTTCCGGGGCGTTTCCGTTCTCAGCCCATCCGGTATCCGGCGGTCGATTGAGACAGCGCCGTCTCGTCTGCATCCATGTCCTGTGGGATATCGGCAAACAGCGGCGTCGTTAGATAGCGTTCGCCGGTGTCGGGCAGCATGGCGAGGATCACCGAGCCTTCTTTCGCGCGGCTGGCCAGTTCCATCGCCACGGCGAAAGTGGCTCCGCCGGAAATGCCGGTCAGGATGCCCTCGCGTTGCGCCAGCTTTTTCGCCCAGGCGATGCCATCGGCGCCGGCCACGGGGATCAACTCGTCATAGCCGCCTGAATCGAGGCACTCCTGCAGTACGTTCGGGATAAAGTCGGGTGTCCACCCCTGCACCGGATGGGGTTCGAAACTCGGATGAGTTGCCGCCGGCCCTCCATCAGCGGTGCGTTCCTGCGCCACGCCGCTGGCAACGAGCTGTGCATTGGCGGGCTCGCTCAGGATGATCTTGGTGTCGGGCCGTTCCTTGCGCAACACGCGCGCCAGGCCGGTCACGGTGCCGCCCGTGCCGTAGCCGGTCACCACATAATCCAGCCGGTCACCTGCGAAATCGGCAATGATCTCGCGTGCCGTGGTGGATTCATGGATGTCGGCATTGGCGTCGGTCTCGAATTGCCGGGCGAGGAACCAGCCATGCTTCTCCGCAAGTTCCACGGCCTTCTTGTACATGCCCGTGCCTTTCTCGGCGCGCGGCGTCAGCACCACCTTTGCGCCCATCATCCGCATCAACTGGCGCCGCTCGACCGAAAAGCTGTCGGCCATCGTCACCACCAGCTTGTAGCCCTTCTGCGCGCACACCATGGCTAGGCCGATTCCGGTATTGCCGCTGGTCGCCTCGACAACAGTCTGTCCCGGCTTCAGGCTGCCGGCGCGTTCAGCGGCCTCGATGATGTTGAGCGCCAACCGGTCCTTGACCGAGCCAGCCGGGTTGAAGAACTCGGCTTTCACATAAATCCGCACGCCGGCTGGTGCGAGGTTGTTGATCCTTACCACGGGAGTATCGCCCACAGTGTCGAGAATGCTGTCGTAAAGTTTTCCGCGACCCTTCGTCATGCGTATTTTCTGAGCTGCCATGTACATCTGCTTGACTCCGCTTTCGGGTTTCAGGGTTTCTTGGTTCCTTACTCCACGTCATGGTCAACCTACACGCTTGTTGGTGGCGCGCTTGATCGATTCCTGAAGAATTCGTGTAGAAATACGCTTTTCTGCTGTAACCTGTCCCGCCATGTGGGCTTTTGGCAATTTTCGCCTCGATCCGGAACGGTTTGAACTCAGCCAGGGGGCCAGCTTGGTGCGGGTCGAGCCGCAGGTGTTTGCGCTTCTGGTATTTCTTGTCCGTCACCGCGACCGCATGGTGTCGAAGGACGAGATCGTCGAAGCCGTGTGGGGCGGTCGCGCCGTCTCGGACGCCAGCATCTCGAGCCGCGTCCGTTCTGCCCGCAAGGCGGTAGGCGACAACGGCAAAAGCCAGGCGCTCATCCGCACGGTGCATGGCCGGGGTTTTCGCTTCGTGGCCGAAGTCGCTAAAGCCCTGTCGGCTTCTGCTGCCGTGCAGGCGTCGGCCCCCGACGCAGCAGACCAGTTCACCGGCAAGCCGTCGATCGCCGTCCTGCCGTTTCGCCCGCTTGCACTGTCGCCCGGACTGGAGATCCTAGCAGACGCGATTCCGCACGAGATCATCCAGGCGCTGTCACGCATGCGCTGGCTGGCGGTTATCGCACGCGGTTCGTCCTTCCGGTTCAGGCAGGGCGAGCCCGATCTCGATCTCGTGGCCACGGCGCTTGGCGCGCGCTATGTCCTGTCGGGCATCATCGAGGCCCCGGCCAGCGGCATTGTTGTGACGCTCGAACTCGCCGACAGCAGCAGCGGCGAAGTAATATGGGGCGATCGCCTGGTGGCGCCACTCGACGGGATCGACGATTTGCGCACCCGCATCGTCGCGCATCTGGTTTCCGCGCTTGAGGTCTACATCCCGCTCAACGAGGTCCATACGGCAAAACTGGGCAGCACCGAGACACTCGACGCCTGGGCCAATTACCATCTAGGCCTTCACCATCTCTATCGCTTCACGGCCGCCGACAATGTTCACGCCAGGGCGAGTTTCGAGCGAGCCGTAGCACTCGACCCGCGCTTTGGCCGCGCCCATGCTGGCCTCTCCTTCACCAGCTTCATCGAGGCGTTCCTGCGACTGTCTCCCGATGTGTCCGTACCGACGCAGGCCGCGCGTCTCCATGCCGAACGGGGACTGGAACTCGATCCGCTCGACCCCTTCATCAATTTCACGATGGGCCGTTCGCACTGGCTGACCGGGGATCTCGACGTGGCGGCAGAATGGCTCGACCGCGCCACGGCCCTCAACCCAAACTACGCGCAGGGCTTCTACGCCTCTGCCTTCACCTCGATGCTGACCGGCAAAGCGGCCCCGACGGTGGTCAGCCTTGATACGGCGCTGTACCTCAGCCCGCTCGACCCGCTGCTCTATGGCGTACACGGCGTGCGGTCGCAGATGCTGATGCAGACTGGCGACTACCAGGCTGCAGCACGGTTTGGTGACAAGGCCGCTGCCACGCCCGGC
>JBKJRE010000532.1:0-3457 GCA_046594775.1 Rhizobiaceae bacterium
GCGCTGTCAACTGGCTCGGCATCGCGCTGATTTCGCTTGGAGCGGTTCTGGTCGCCTACCGGTTCTGAGGCGTTCCGCTTGGCCCCATCAACATTGAGCCTGGCCAGGGCGATTTCAAACCGTCGAAGCATGTCCGCTTCAGTGCTTGCTCTTCCGGACCGTCGGCAGCGGGGCGTTCGCTTCGGGCGACGTCGATCGCGGCTTGGAGACAGCTTCCCGCGCGCCAGGAGCCTGCGGTGTCAACTTCGCTGAAAGTTTGCCGGTAACCCTTTCGCGGCCGGCGTAATAGGGCTGGAAGGTGTCCTGAATGACGAGACTGGCCATCATGTCCTCTCTGGATCGAGTTTGCCTACCCCGGTGAGTAACCCGCTGGTTGAAGTTTCGTTCCTGCCTGTGGCGAAGCTGTGAAATGGCTCCCGCGCCGAGTGCGCTCTTTGCAAGCGCTCCGTGCGCGTGGCACAGAGGGCGACGGGAATGGCGGAAGCAGACAGTGACGAAGCAGCACAACACCTATCTCGTCGGCCAGGCGGAGATCGCCGCCCGTCCGCTCGAGCCGGCCCTTTATCTGGTGGCCACGCCCATCGGAAACCTCGGGGACATCACGCTGCGCGCGCTGGAAACGTTGGCCGGCGCCGACATCCTCGCCTGCGAGGATACACGCGTCACCCGTGTCCTGCTCAACCGCTACGCAATAAGGCAGCGTCCTGTCGCCTATCATGAACACAATGCCGCCGAGGCAGGTCCCAAGCTGATGGAGGCGCTGGAGGCGGGCAAGAGCGTCGCCCTGGTGTCGGACGCGGGCACGCCGCTGGTTTCCGATCCGGGCTTTCGCCTTGTCGGGCTGGCCCTGGAAGCAGGAATTCGCGTGGTTCCGATTCCGGGCGCGTCCGCGGTTCTGGCGGCGCTCACCGCCTCGGGGCTTCCTTCCGACACTTTCATGTTTGCGGGCTTCCTGCCGGTGAAGGAAGGGCAGAAACGCACGCGTCTTGAAGCGCTCAAGGCCTCCCCGGCTACGCTTGTCTTTTTTGAATCGCCGCGTCGGCTCGCCGCCACGCTTCGTGCCATGACGGAGGTCCTCGGCGACCGTCCGGCTGCAATTGGCCGCGAGTTGACCAAGGCCTTCGAAGAAATGCGCGGCGGCACGCTGTCCTCGCTCGCCGTCCATTACGCCGAGGCCGCGACGCCGAAGGGCGAGATCGTCGTCTGCGTCGGTCCGCCCTTTGAAATTGCCGACCAGCCCGAGGACGTCGACCGGCTGCTCTTGTCGCTGGCTGGCGAAATGCCGGCGTCGAAGGCGGCGGCTGAGGCTGCGCGCATGACCGGCCAGCCCAAGCAGGGGCTGTATCGCCGGCTGCTGGAACTGCGGGATGGAGACGGTGGCTGACCGGCGCTCTCGCCAGAAGGCCTACCGGCGCGGCCACAGCAGCGAATGGCTGGCGGCAGTTGCGCTGCTGGTCAAGGGCTATCGCATTGTCGGCCGCAGATACCGGACAAAACTCGGTGAGATCGATCTGATCGCGCGGCGCGGCGATCTGGTGCTGATCGTCGAGGTCAAGGCGCGCCCGCGCCTGACCGAAGCGATGGAAGCCATCGCCCGTGAGTCGGAACGCCGGATCGAGGGCGCCGCGGATTTGTGGCTGATGCGCCAGCCCGATTTCGCCAGGCTGTCGGTCCGCTTCGACATGGTCGCCGTGCTGCCATGGCGCTGGCCGGTGCATGTCGAGAACGTATTTCACGGTCGCGGCCTGTAGGGCCTCTTTACGCCATCGAACAATGCAACTATCCCGGCTTCCGAAGCACTCAGGGGTGGACACCCGTTCTGGCCTGCCCTCCCGCGAATTGCCTTACGGAGACCCGAATGACCCTTCCCGACCGATTGAGCAACGACGAGCGCAGCCCGTTCTACGACGCCGGGTTGCTGGAGCGCGGCGTCGGCATCCTTTTCAACGGCAAGGAACGCACCGACGTCAGCGAGTATTGCGTCAGCGAAGGCTGGATCCGCGTGCCTGCCGGCAAGGCAAAGGACCGCTTCGGCCAGCCGATGACCATCAAGCTGAAGGGTGCGGTCGAACCGTTCCTGCCGGAACAGCCGGCTGCGTCCTAATGCCTGTCGCCCAAAAGTGTGCAGCGGTTTTGGGATAACGACATGCATAAAACAAAGACTTAAAGTGCGGCGCCTGAATCCGTTTGGACGCCACGCCCATTAGACGGTTGCGCTTCTACGCTCCACCCGCATCGGCAGGCCGCCCTGCGGCTGCGTCGTCAGCTTCTGCACCGGCCAGGGTTTGGTTTCCGGCGTCGTGTTGAAGCGGTATTTCGACAGCAGCACGGCGAGCGCGATGATCGCCTCCTGCATGGCGAAGCTGGCGCCGATGCAGACGCGCGGCCCGGCGCCGAACGGCAGATACTGATAGCGGTCGATCCTGTCGCGGTTTTCCGGGTGAAAGCGCGACGGCATGAAGGCGTCGGGCTGGTCCCAAAGCTTGCGATGGCGGTGCACCGTCCACGGCATCACCAGTACCGCGGCCTTCTTGGGGATGGTCAGATCGCGCCACTGCTCCGGCACGATCGGCTCGCGGTTGATGGAAGGCGCCGGCGGATAAAGCCGCAGCGCTTCCTCGAAGGCCGCCCTGGTCAGCGGCATGGCGTCGAGCCATTTCACCGGGTCAGGCTCCCGCGCCAGAACCGCGTCGATCTCCTGCTCGATCGGCTCGCGCTCCCACGGCGCTTCCGCCAGGCAATAGAGGGTCCAGCCGAGTGCTCGCGCAGTCGTTTCATGCCCGGCGCCGATGAAGGTGATGATGTTGTCCTCGATCTCTGCCCGCGTTAGCCCGTTCGGCCCCTCGGCTCGGAGCAGCAGGGTGAGAAAATCTTCCGGCACATCATCGGGCGAGGACTGCATGCGCTTCTTGCGCATGGCCACCGTGTCGGAGACGATCTTGCGGAAATAGGCCATGGTCTTGCGCCCGCGCAGGCGCGTCAGGCGCGGCAGCCAGTCGGGCGCCCGCAACAGGTCGAGCGGGTCGACGCGGCCCATGGTCTCGAACAGCCGGTCGATCTGCGATGCGAAGCTGCCGGGCTCGCCGGCGATCTCGCCGGAAAACAGCGTTTCGGCAAGAATATCGTAGGTCAGCAACGTCATGTCGACGGCCACATCGACGGTCTCGCCGTCCCTGTAGCGCTCCACGAAGGCCTCGCTGCGTTCCAGCATCGGTTTTGCGAAGCCGAAGATATGGCGCGGCGTGAACACCGGCGCCATCGCCTTGCGCGAGCGCTTCCAGACATCGCCTTCCGCCGTCAGCAACCCGTCGCGCAGGATCGGGCGCAGGATCTTCTGGCGCACCGTCGCCATCTTGTAGTTTTTCGCGTTGTCGACCAGCACGTGCCGGATCAGCGCCGGATCGTTGGCGATGACAAGCGGCCCGCCTATGCCGTTCACCGAGATCCACGGTTCATT
>JBKJRE010000240.1:0-2774 GCA_046594775.1 Rhizobiaceae bacterium
GTCGGCTGCGTTGCCGCCCCGGCGAAGCACGTCGAGCCCGGCGTGCGCCGCAAGCGGATTGGCGGCGACAACCATGTGATGCCTGGCCCCGACAGCCTGGCCGACGTTGAGGCCCGAGGCCGATTCGGGCGCTACCGCGTCGGTTGCCTGCTGAGCCGATGCGGGCCCCGCAAGCGCTACGAGCAAGACAGCTGACATCGCCATGTCGAAAAGCCGAGACATGTCAGCCCACCTTTCTGAATGCTGCCCCACCGGATTCCTGGGCCGGACCGAATACGGCCTCGAAGGCCGACTTCAGGGCGAGGTCTACATCGGCCATCGCCACCGGCAGTCCGAGGTCTACCAGGCTGGTCACGCCATGCTCGGCGATACCGCATGGCACGATGCCGGAAAAATGCGAAAGGTCCGGTTCGACATTGATGGCAATTCCGTGAAAGCTCACCCAGCGACGCAACCGGATTCCGATCGCCGCAATCTTGGCTTCCGCCGGCGAACCGTCCGGTCCTGGCGCGCGGTCGGGCTGGACAACCCATATTCCGACGCGGTCCTCACGCCTCTCGCCCTTGACGTTGAATGGCGCCAGCGCCCGGATTATCCACTCCTCCAGCGCTGCCACGAAGGCGCGGACATCCTCCCGGCGCCGCTTCAGGTCGAGCATCACATAGGCGACGCGCTGGCCGGGGCCGTGATATGTGTATTCACCGCCGCGTCCGGCTGCGAACACCGGCAGCCGGTCCGGCTGCACCAGGTCATCGATATTTGCACTCGTCCCGGCGGTATAGAGCGAAGGATGCTCAACGAGCCAGACCAGCTCGGAGGCGCCGTTTTGCCTGATCGCGTCGGCGCGCTTCTCCATGAACGCGACGGCCTCCACGTAGTCCGTCAGTCCTTGCTCCCGGAGCCATTCGACGGCGTCGGAACCGGGTGTTGGCAGGAACGTGCCGGCGATCTGGCTGCGTTGGGGCATATAGTCTCCGTCGCTGCTCCATCCATATGGAGTAAGACATGCATAAGGTAAAGTTTCAAACGGTCCGCGCCCTTGCGACAGCGCTGGACCCGCCTTCCTCTCACGTCCCGGAATAATGCCGGCTTGTCACTTGTTTCGTCAGAAGCGATTTGCTACACGCCGCGAGCCGGTCCGTTCCGGCTTCTACCATGTGCGGTCGTGGCGGAATTGGTAGACGCGCAGCGTTGAGGTCGCTGTGGGGCAACCCGTGGAAGTTCGAGTCTTCTCGACCGCACCATTCACCCTCCCGGAGTTCGCCTGAAATCCGAAGCCACGAGCGCTTGAACTCGTGGCTTTTCGTTTTTTGGACTGACGCAATTGCTGACTAGACCTCTCGCCTGATTGCGAGGGCTTGTGCCATTTTCGGATCGATTGCGGGAACAATCGCGCGAAAAACCTGTTGCCTTATCAACGTCCTCGGGCAGGCGGAGAAGGATGCGCTGGCCCTAGGGCTAAGAGAACACGACAGGAAAGAAAAATGCTTTTGAGAAAAACTGCAGTGTTTGCGACAATCATTGGTTCAATGGCGTGGTCCCCGGCGGCCTTGGCGCAGACAGCGGTCAATTCCGGATCGCCGTGCCGTGTGGACCCCGGAACGCCACAAGAGGACGGTTCCCTGACCGAGACCCTGGACGACTGCAACGGTGTACTGAAGCCGCAGGTGGCGGGGGACCCGGGCATCATTGTCGAAGCGCCTGATGTGGGAGAGACCCCGGTGATTGAGCCCGGCGAGCTGCCAAAGCAGCCGAGCCACGATGCTCCGGACTCCCAAAGCACCTCAGAATTCGACGATGCCGCGGGTTACAGTGCGGGTCGGATAGTTGACGCTATCGCCAAGGCAGAGGAGATGGCCGACGCAATCCGTTCCTGGGACGCGACGGAGATCGATGTTCACGACATATCTCTGCTTGTTGAAGGCGTAGACGCTGCTGTGATAAACGCCTCACTTTCGGTTCACGCTCGAGCGATCGAACTCCTGCAGGTCGCGGTGGCCGAGAATCATCGGATCGTCGAGGCCCTGCAAGCCCGGGGCCTAAAGCCTGCTGGCGTTGTTGCTGTCGAGATCGACGGATCAGGAAATCTGACAGTCTTCAGTCGATAGCGACGACCCGCATTGTTTCCGCTTGAGATCCGCCGGAAAATTCTTTCGGCGTCCCGGTCCAAGGTCCACAATCCAGTATTCGTTTGATCTTCGGATGCCCTGCGCGCTAGACGTGAGCTAGATTTTTCCCGAAATCCGTAAGCGGGAGGCGCCGTTGGAAGATTGGCACGAAACGACGCCCGGATCCGACAGTCCCGAGCCAGTCGATGCCGGCATTTATGATGAGGACGGCGTCATTCTCGCGCCGTTTCTCGCCCATGTCGGCGCCGCCATTGCAGACCGCGATACGCTCGTCCTCAAGCAGGACGTCGGCGACCTCCATCAGTCGGAACTTGGCGATCTTCTGGAAGCCTTGTTGCCTGAACAGCGCCGGGCGCTTGTCGAAATTCTGGGCAAGGACTTTGACTTCTCCTCATTGACAGAGGTCGACGAAGCCATCCGCATGGATATCGTCGACAATCTGCCCAATGAGCAGATTGCCCAGGCGGTCCAGGAACTTGATTCCGACGATGCCGTCTACATTCTCGAGGATCTTGAGCAGGAAGACCAGGACGAAATCCTGGCTCAATTGCCCTTCACCGAGCGGATCAGGCTGCGGCGGTCGCTCGCCTACCCCGAAGAGAGCGCCGGTCGGCGCATGCAGACGGAATTCGTCGCGGTGCCGCC
>JBKJRE010000262.1:0-7840 GCA_046594775.1 Rhizobiaceae bacterium
TGAAAACGGCTTGCAAACGCCAAGAGCTGTCGCAAATTCGATAAGAAACCGTTCGATTTCCAGTCGCTTTCCTTTTGCAGGAAGTCGCAAATCAGCTATGGGTTGAGGTCAGGGGCAGGCTAGGTATTGCCAAAGAAATGCGCGCGCCGCGACACCCGCCCGCTTCTAGCTGGAGCATTGATAAATATGTCCGACGACGAGATCATCCTTTCCGAGCTTTCTGATGACGAGCTCGTGCAGCAGATGCATGACGACCTGTATGACGGACTGAAGGAAGAAATCGAGGAAGGTACGCAGATCCTGCTAGGCCGCGGCTGGGTCCCCTACAGGGTGCTTACCGAAGCGCTTGTCGAGGGCATGCGCATCGTTGGCGAGGATTTCCGCGACGGCATCCTGTTTGTTCCGGAAGTGTTGCTGTCCGCCAACGCGATGAAGGCAGGCATGTTCATCCTGCGGCCGTTGCTGGCCGCTACCGGCGCTCCCAAACAGGGAAAGATGGTGATCGGCACCGTCAAGGGCGATATCCACGATATCGGCAAGAACCTCGTGGGAATGATGATGGAGGGCGCCGGTTTCGACGTCATCGATCTCGGCATCAACAATCCGGTTGAAAAGTACCTTGCCGCGATCGAGGAGCACCAGCCCGACATCATTGGCATGTCGGCTCTGCTGACGACGACGATGCCTTACATGAAGGTCGTGATCGATACGATGAAGGAAAAAGGCATTCGAGATGACTACGTCGTGCTCGTGGGCGGCGCGCCGCTAAACGAGGAATTCGGCAAGGCGGTTGGCGCCGACGCATATTGCCGAGATGCCGCTGTGGCCGTCGAAACGGCTAAGGACTATATGAAGCGCAAGCACAACATGCGCGCCTCCGCCTGATCCCGAGGGACCAGGCAGCAGCCCTCATCCAACGCTAGTTGGCGACGTCGTTCACCGCTCCCTGGGTGGCATCGACAGTATTCGAAGCATCCTTGCCAAACCCTCGTATCGTGTTGGCGCAGGCAGACAACGTGAAGACACAGGCAAGGACTGCAGCAATCGTGGCGAATTTTGACGAAGTCATCTGATTGTTCCCTCTGGTGATAGTATAATATCCCAGGGAGAAACGCGCGCGAACCGAAGTGGTTCCATGACTATGAGAGCAAATCGAGCACAGATCGACGAGGTTCTGGTGATCGCCTGCGGCATGATCGCCCGGGAAGTGCTTGCCAGCAAGCGGCAGCTTGGTCTCGACCATGTGCACCTGACATGCCTGCCGGCAGAATATCACTACTACCCCGACAAGATACCGCCCGCGATGGACAAGGCGATCATCGAGGCAAGGCAAGCCGGCTATCGGCATATTTTCGCCGGCTACGCGGACTGCGGCACCGGCGGCATGCTGGACCAGGTGCTGGACCGGCATGGTGTCAAACGCGTCGCCGGCCCCCATTGCTTTGCCTTCTATCAAGGCGCTGATGCATTCGAAGCCCTTGGCGACGGCGACATGCTGACTTTCTACATGACGGACTTTCTGTGCCGACAGTTCGACGCGTTTTTTATCAAGCCACTGGGACTGGACCGCCACCCCGAACTGATCCAAGATTATTTCGGAAACTACGAAAAGGTCGTCTATCTTGCCCAGACCGAAGATCCAGAACTCGACCGCGTCGCGGAAGATGCCGCAAAGATGCTCGGATTGTCCTACGAGCGTCGATACACTGGCTATGGCGACCTGCCTTCGGCCCTCGCCAAAGCGGCGTTGATTCAGGACTGACCGCAAAAGCGCCAAGATTTCCCTTTCGAGCATTGCCCGTGAGACTTGTGTACCGACGTGACCCGTTATTGCGTCCGCCGCCACCAACCAGTTGAGTTCGCGGACGCCAGACGGCAAATTCGCTTTCGAGGAGCCCAATCTTGTCATCATGGATTAACTGTATCGGGACAGAATGGGCGAGGGTCGCGAGATCGGAACCGGGAGTCGACGGCAAGTCCGGATGAGAGCGCAATCAAGCGAGACTGAAAATGGTGCCGTCGGCGTCAAACCCGGTCGCCGTCGCGCGCGTCGGCTTTCCGTGCTGTTCGCACAGATCGCACGCGACGCCCAGGGACCTATTTCAATCGCCCATATGAGCCAGGCGCTTGGCAACCGGAGCTTTGCGCCCCTGCTGGTGCTGTTTGCGGCCTTCAACCTCTTGCCACTGCCGCCCGGCGCGTCGGTTGTCCTCGGCATTCCGCTGATCATTGTCTCGGCGCAGATGGCCTATGGCAGCAAGCAGGCCTGGTTGCCATCCTTCCTGATGAAACGCTCGCTCAGTGCTGAACAGTTTCAGAGAACCATGGACTGGATCATTCCACGGCTGATCCGCCTGGAACGCATCGTGCGGCCGCGCTACTGGCCGTTCTGGCGCAAGCGCGGCGATCGGGTGATCGGCGCGGTGGCGCTTTTTCTTGCAATCATCGTGACCCTCCCCATCCCGCTCGGCAACTGGTTGCCGGCTTTTGCCACGGCGCTGCTCGGCCTCGCTCTATCAGAGCGCGACGGCATATTGCTGGCGATCGGAGGCGCCGTGGGGGTGATTTCCATGGCAATCGTCGCGGCAGTCGTCAGCGCAGCCGGAGTGGCCACCCATGCCGTTTTCGGCTGGCTGATGTAGCATTATGCCACAATCTGACATTATCGTTGTAACCGCAGGAGGGCCGCAAGCATGGGCCATCGTCAATGCGGTGCAGGAACGGCTGGGACCCGTGACCGTGGTCATGGAAGAACCGGAATCGAAGCTGCGGCTGCTGATAAGGCGGACCCGCAAGCTTGGCTTGATTTCAGTTGCCGGTCAGCTGGGCACCATGGTTTTCACGCGGCTGCGAAAGCTTTTGTTGGCGGGACGCGACGCCAGAAGCCTCTCTGACGAAGGGCTGGTTCTGGAACCAGCTGCAGGCCAGGCCATAGTCAACATCGGGTCGGCCAACTCGCCCGAACTGGTGGACACCATACGTACACGCGAGGCAAAGGTCGTGCTTCTCGTCGGATGCCGCTTGCTCTCGCGACAGACGCTTGATGGCATCCACTGCCCGGTGCTCAATTACCACGCGGGCATCAACCCCAAATACCGGGGCATGAACGGCGCATATTGGGCGCTGGCGACCGGCGATGCGGAGAATTTCGGCGCAACCGTGCACCTCGTGGATGCCGGCGTCGATACCGGAGATATTCTTTATCAGGTGCGCGGCAAGCCGCGGACCGGCGACAACCTCACCAATTACGCCCTGCGGCTCGCGGCAATGTCGCGCGAAATCTGCATCCGCGCGGTCGAGGATGCGCTGGCGGGGAGACTCTCGCCCAAAACATCGGATATGGCGTCGATACAATGGTATCATCCGACGCTGTGGTTCTATCTTTGGACGGGGATGACAAAAGGCGTCTGGTGACGGGTTGGCTGCGCCGGCTTTGTTGTGCGACATCGCGGCGCGTCGCTTTTGAATGCGCGGGCGTCGTCCCATAACAAGCAGGTCCGCGGCGCTTCCGGCAATGCTCTTATTTACCGGAACCTGCGAGACATTCATGGCCGACCTGATCATCGTCTACTGGCGCGACATCCCCGCGCAGGTCATCGTCAGGAAGGGCCGGCAGAACGCCAAGCGCGAACTGCCGCTGCGCTTCACCGAAGCGATCGACATCTGCGCCATGCGCACCGGCGCGGGCGGCACCGACGACTATCTTGCCGAATGGCGCAAGGCGGACCCTGTTCCGGTGGGCGACGACCTTGAAGCGGAAGCGGACAGGGCCCTGGCCGACTATGATGCGAAATATGACCGCGAGCGGCTCGTCGCCCTTGTGAAGGCGGGTGGGAAGGACAATGGCTGACGCCAAAATTCTTTCCACCACCGCCTCCGGTCCTGCCAGCGCAGCACCCGAAGTCGTTCCCCCCAACGCGTCAGAGGGCATGACCCAGGCGACAATGGTCAAGAAGACGGCGCCTGTGACGGCCTACAAGCCGGCCGACGTATCGCCGCAGCGGCGCGTGCAGCGCTCCTATGCGATCCGCCTCTGGTCGGTGCGCCACTCTCGTGCTCTGGAATGGTTCTACGCCAAATTCGCAGACATGTTCCTGCTGCTGCATCCGCTGTGGAACACCATCGGTTATGGCCGGGTGGAGGGGCCGATCAAATTCGTTGAAAAACGCGTCAAGGGCTTCATGTTCGATTGCCGCATGTGCGGCCAGTGCGTCCTGTCCTCGACCGGCATGTCCTGCCCGATGAACTGCCCAAAGCAACTGCGCAACGGCCCCTGCGGCGGCGTGCGCGCCAACGGCAATTGCGAGGTCGAGCCTGACATGCCGTGCGTCTGGGTCAAGGCGTGGGAGGGCTCGCAAAACATGGTCAAGGGCGACGCCATCCTGGACGTGCAGAAACCGGTCGACCAGTCGCTGCGGGAGACCTCCGCCTGGCTGCGTGTGACGGCCCGGGCGGCCGCGACCCGCGAAGCGGTCAAGCAGGTTTCGGCATGAGCATGCGCGACGAGAACCCGGCCGGTATCGACCTGCCGCTCGACCCCCTGCCCGGCCACTCCTCGCGCGGCCGGCTGGAGCGCGTTCTGCGGCGCGGCGAATTCGCGGTCACCGCAGAACTCAATCCGCCCGACAGCGCCGATCCGGAAGACGTCTACAACCGTGCCAGGATTTTCGAAGGCTGGGTCGATGGCATCAACGCCGTCGATGCCTCGGGCGCCAATTGCCACATGTCGTCGGTCGGCATCTGCGCCCTGCTGACGCGCATGGGCTATGCGCCGATCATGCAGATCGCCTGCCGCGACAGGAACCGGATCGCGATCCAGGGCGACGTGCTCGGCGCTTCGGCCATGGGCGTGGCCAACATTCTTTGCCTGACCGGCGACGGCGTGCAGGCCGGCGACCAGCCGGGCGCCAAGCCGGTCTTCGATCTCGACTGCATGTCGCTACTCGAAACCATCCGCATCATGCGCGACAACGGAAAGTTCCTGTCCGGCCGCAAGCTGACGACGCCGCCTGCCGTTTTTCTGGGCGCGGCGATCAACCCCTTCGCACCACCGCATGATTTTCGCCCGCACCGGCTCGGCAAGAAGATCGAGGCCGGCGCGCAATTTCTGCAGAGCCAGTACTGCTTCGATGTGCCGATGTTTCGCGAATACATGAAGCGCGCCAGCGATCTCGGACATGTGGAAAACTGCTTCATCCTGTGCGGCGTCGGGCCTCTAGCTTCGGCCAAGACGGCCAAATGGATCCGATCCAACGTGCCGGGCATCCACATTCCCGACTCCATCGTCAAGCGTCTCGAAGGGGCTGCAGACCAGAAAAAGGAAGGCAAGCAGCTCTGCATCGACATCATCAACGAGGTGAAGGAAATTCCAGGCGTCTCCGGCGTCCATGTGATGGCCTATCGCCAGGAGGAATATGTCGCCGAGATCGTCCATGAGTCGGGTGTGCTCAAGGGCCGCCAGCCTTGGAAGCGCGAGGCGCGCGCCGATGACCAGATGGTCGCAGATCAGCTCGAGCACCTGCTGCACGACGAAGCGAAAGCCAAGACCCCGCAGCAACTGGTCAGGCAAGCCGCGCGATAGGGCCGCGACCCGCCGGAACATCAGCAGCGCTTGATCGCAAACAGATAACGATATAAAGAAGTCTTTATATCAAACGGAGAAGTTCATGACCCGCACGATTGTTGCCTCGGCCACGCGCGAAATCATCATCGGTTTCGACCAGCCCTTCTGCGTCATCGGCGAGCGCATCAACCCGACGGGCAGGAAGAAGCTTGCGGCCGAAATGATTGCCGGCAATTTCGAGACGGTCATCAGGGACGCGCTGGAGCAGGCCGCCTGCGGCGCAACCATGCTCGACGTCAATGCTGGCGTCACCTCGGTTAACCCGAACGAGACGGAACCTGGCCTGCTCGTCCAGACGCTCGAGATCGTCCAGAACCTCGTTGACCTGCCGCT
This sequence comes from Rhizobiaceae bacterium, assembly GCA_046594775.1. Lineage (GTDB taxonomy): Bacteria > Pseudomonadota > Alphaproteobacteria > Rhizobiales > Rhizobiaceae > CAMYMG01. The sequence continues at coordinate 5,957 of JBKJRE010000262.1, forward strand.
GTCGATCGACAGTTCGGTGTCGGCTGCCATTGAAGCGGCGCTGAGGGTGGCAAAGGGCCGTCCATTGGTCAACTCCGTGACCGGCGAGGAGGAAAAGCTGGAAGCTATCCTGCCGCTGATCAAGAAATACAACGTGCCGGTTGTGGCGATCTCCAACGACGAAACCGGCATTTCGATGGACCCGGACGTGCGCTTTGCCGTCGCCAAGAAGATCGTCGAGCGCTGCGCAGATTTCGGCATTCCCGCGCATGACGTGGTGGTCGATCCGCTGGTCATGCCGATCGGCGCACTGGGCGATGCCGGCCGCCAGGTGTTCGCACTGCTGCGCCGCCTGCGCGAGGAACTCAAAGTCAACACCACATGCGGCCTGTCCAACATTTCGTTCGGCCTGCCGCACCGTCACGGCATCAATGCAGGCTTCATCCCCATGGTTATCGGCGCCGGCATGACCTCGGCGATCATGAACCCGGTCCGGCCCCAGGAAATGGAGGCGGTGCGCGCCGCCAACGTGCTCAATGGCACCGACGCCAACTGCACCAACTGGATCAAGACCTACAAGGACCATAAGCCGGCCGAGGGCGGCGCAGCGGTTGCGGCTCCGACGCAGGTCAACGCGCCTGGTGAAGGCTTGGGCGGCGGACGCCGCCGCGGCGGCCGCGAAGCCCGGATGGGCCGCGGCTAGGCAAACCGTGGTGAACACGCCCGCCAACATCACCGATCCGCTCGTCCTGTTCATGCCGTCGGGCAAGCGCGGACGGTTTCCCAAGGGCACGGCCGTGCTCGACGCGGCGCGCTCGCTCGGCGTCTATGTGGAAAGCGTGTGCGGCGGACGCGCCACCTGCGGGCGCTGCCAGATCGAGGTGCAGGAAGGCAGTTTCGCCAAGCACAAGATCGTCTCCTCGAACGACCACATCTCGCCTTTCGGGGCGAAGGAGCAACGCTATGCTTCAGTGCGTAACCTGATCGAGGGCCGGCGTCTGTCCTGTTCTGCGACGATCCAGGGCGATCTCGTCATCGACGTGCCGCAGGATACGGTGGTCAATGCCCAGACAATCCGCAAGGCTGCGACCGATCGCATCATCGAGCGCAACCCGGCGGTGCAGCTCTGCTATGTCGAGGTCGACGAACCCGACATGCACAAGCCCCTCGGCGATCTCGACCGGTTGAAGGCGATGCTCGAAAAAGACTGGGGCTGGCAGGACCTGCTTGTCTCGCAGCATTTGCTGCCACAGGTTCAGGGCATTCTGCGCAAAGGCGACTGGGCTGTCACGGCGGCGATTCACCGCGACCTTAACTCGTCGCGCCCGACCATCATTTCGCTGTCGCCGGGCCTGAAGAACGAGGCCTACGGTATCGCCTGTGACATTGGCTCGACGACGATCGCCATGCATCTGGTCTCGCTGCTGTCAGGCCGCATTCTGGCGACCACCGGGACGTCGAACCCGCAGATCCGCTTCGGCGAGGATTTGATGAGCCGGGTCTCATACGTGATGATGAACCCGGACGGCCGCGAGGCGATGACGGGCGCGGTCCGCGACGCGGTCAACGATCTGACGGCCAAGGTCTGTGCGGAGAGCGGCGTCGACCGCAACGACATTCTCGACGCTGTTTTCGTCTGCAATCCGATCATGCACCACCTGTTCCTCGGCATCGACCCGACCGAACTTGGCCAGGCGCCGTTCGCTCTGGCCGTATCAGGCGCCGTCCATACCTGGGCGAGCGAGATCAACCTGAAGATCAACACCGGCGCGCGCGTCTATATGTTGCCTTGCATTGCCGGCCATGTCGGCGCGGACGCCGCCGGCGCGACGCTGTCGGAAGGCCCCTACCGGCAGGACAAGATGATGCTGCTGGTCGACGTCGGCACCAATGCCGAGATCGTAC
>JBKJRE010000448.1:0-3380 GCA_046594775.1 Rhizobiaceae bacterium
AGCGGAGTCATCGCCGGCATCCCGCCAACGCGTATGCACGTTCATGACGAAATGCGCACTGCGTTGCGGAAACGCCGTGGCGTCAGGCGCTACGCGGTCGGCAGCGCCTCCGACATGCGCGAGGAACACCTCGCATTCCGGCCCCGGAAGAGCCTTGACCGCCGACAGCAGCACGCCGAGCGCCGCATCCGAGAGTTCCGTGAGGTCGTGGCTCTTCCAGTAATTGCGGGCTCCAGGCGTCAGCAGCGGATCGAAGGCCTGCTGCCAGCCGGCGAAGGGATTGGGGCCAACGACATCGGCGATCGGCTTGCCGATGCTTCGCAGGGCGGCGGTCGCCTTTTCGCCGGCCTGAAGGTCGCCGCAATAGCACATGGCCAGAATGAGCACTTCCTTGCCATGCCACGCCTCCGGCAGGAATGGCAGCGGCGGCGCTTGCCGCATGACCGTCCAGCAGGTCAGTTCGTCGGGTGCGTCCGCCACTACCTTCCGATACTGTTTGAGTACCGCCTCGGCATCAGCGAAGGGATGGACGACCAGTCCCGCCAGCACCTCCGGACCCATCTTGTGCAGCTTGAATTCGAAGGAGGTGACGATGCCGAAATTGCCGCCGCCGCCGCGCAGCGCCCAGAACAGATCCGGGTTCTCCGTCGCGCTGGCGCGCACCAGTTCTCCATCGGCAGTCACCACCTCGGCCGAAACCAGATTGTCGATGGTCAGGCCGAACTTTCGGGTAATCCAGCCGAACCCGCCGCCAAGCGTCAGGCCGGCAATCCCGGTTGTCGAGTTGATGCCGGTCGGCACCACGAGCCCCGCAGCCTGTGTTTCGCGATCGACATCGGCGAGCGTCGCGCCGGGCTGGACCCTGGCGCGTTGTGCCTGTGCGTCGACGCTGACGGATTTCATCTGCGAAAGATCGATCATAACGCCGCCGTTGCACACGGCGTTGCCGGCAATGTTGTGCCCGCCGCCGCGCACCGCGAGGAGCAGTTTGTTGTCGCGAGCAAAGCGTACCGCGCTGACAACGTCGCTGGCCTCGACGCAGCGTACGATGAGCCCTGGTTTCCGGTCGATCGTCGCGTTCCAGATGGTGCGCGCTTCATCGTAGGCGGCGTCGCCTTCGGCCAACAGGCTGCCTTTCAGCTTGCCGGCAAGGGCGCCGATTGTTGCGCCACCGATCGTTGCTTTTCCCGATTCGAGGGTCGTCAGATTGAGGTCGTTCATTGCAAATAGTCCTCCACATGCATCGGCGAGACACGGCTCGTCGTGGATGGGATTTTGCGTGGGAGGCAGAAGCGCGCAAGTTCAGGAACTGAACCGGGGGCTTGTCCGGCTGGACGATGCGGCCGGTTTGTGCAACGCTTCCGGGGTTGCGCTCCCCCAGTCAGCACGCCAGATGCCCGAAACAGTCGTCAAGCCCCGCGCCAAAGCCAAGCCGAAGACCGAGCGGCCGAAGCTGTTCAAGGTCATATTGCTCAACGACGATTTTACGCCGCGTGAATTCGTCGTGACTGTCCTCAAGGGCGAGTTCCGGCTGTCCGAGGATCAGGCCAACAAGGTGATGATCACCGCCCACCGCCTTGGCGTCTGTGTCGGGTCGGTTTACACGCGCGATGTCGCGGAAACCAAGGCGACGCGCGCCACAGACGCCGGCAAGGCCAATGGATTTCCGCTGATGTTCACGACGGAACCGGAGGAATAGGTTACCGCCCTTCGCGGTACCACATTGAGCCCAGCGCCAGCAGCAGCAGCCCGAGCCCGAAGAACCCACCGAAGAGCGGTACGCGCGAAACGGATTTCAACACGCTGTCGTCAGTCGTCCTGAGCCCTATCCAGTCCCGTCCCGATGCGTTTGAGGTCCCGCGCACCGGCACAATCCCCGGCAGCGAAACACCGGTCCGGCCGGCAATGCGGCGCACCGAACCGCCGCTTTCCTCGGCGACCGGTTTCAGCAACGTCTCGGTCGAGACCGTATCGGCGAATTCCGGGGCGTTCACAGGACCGACATGGGCGAGCGCGTTGAGGTCGCCGTTGCCGATTTGGTAGAGGCCTATCTCATCGACTTTGGCGCTGCCGTCAAAGACGCCGGGCGAAGACTGCGCCAGCGGCACGGTCAACGTTTTGCCCGAGGGGGAGATCACCTGTGCGGGACCGGGATCGTCGCGCATTGTCTGGCGGGCGATGTCCAGCATCATGCCGCGGCCGCTGGCGGTCAGCCGCTCCTCCTCGAGTTCCGGCTCCTTCATCAGCCAATGCGCAATGCGGCGGTAGAGCGCAACATGCGGACCGCCGCCCTCATAGCCCCTGGCCCAGAGCCAGCCCTGATCGGAAAGAAGCATGCCCACGCGGCCTTCGCCCTTGCGGTCGAGCAGCAGCAGGGGTCGGTCGTCCGGTCCCTTCATCACCGCCTCCCCTTCCGGCCGGTCAACGCCGATAAGGCGGAACCAGCGGCTCCAGTGAGGCGGTTCGAAACCAGACCCATCCAGCCCTCGCGTTACCGGATGGCGTTCGCCAAGCTCTGTCAGGCGCGGGTAGAAAGCCTGCTCAATGACCTGGCCGGTGGGCATTGCCGGCAAGGCCGACATCAGCGGCGTCTTGGCGATCGACTGATCGCCTGCATATTCCGGACCTGCCGCGATCAGCAGCGCGCCGCCCTTTTCGACGTACTCGGCGATGTAGTCATAGTAGAGGATCGGCAGAACGTCGCGATGCTGATAGCGGTCGAAGATGATCAGATCGAAATCGTCGATCCTCTCGACGAACAGTTCGCGTGTCGGAAAGGCGATCAGCGACAATTCATTGATAGGCGTGCCATCCTGCTTTTCAGGCGGGCGAAGAATGGTGAAATGCACGAGGTCGACCGACGCGTCGGATTTGAGGAGATTGCGCCAGGTACGCTCGCCGCCATGAGGTTCGCCCGACACCAAAAGCACCCTCAGATTTTCGCGAATGCCGTCAACGATGGCAATGGCGCGGTTGTTGGTGTCGGTGATCTCGCCGTCTGCGGTTTCGGTCGATAACTCGACGATATTGCGCCCCGCTCCCGGGATGACGACATCGAGCAGCATCTGCTGCCCGACCGTGGCGCGTTCCGTCGAAACGGGCTGACCATTGATCGAAACCCGGACGTCGACCTGGCCCCGCTCGCCGTCGGTCGCGGTGACCCGGTAGCTCATCTCGAGAGGCTTCCCGACAAGACCGAAACGCGGCGCATTCTCGAAGCGGATGCGTCTGTCCTTCTCATCTTCCTCGCCAGTGATCAGCGCATGCAGCGGCGCCGGGAAATTCTGGGACGAAGCCGGCACGTCGTGAACCTGCCCGTCGGTAATCATTACGGCGCCGGCGATGCGCGAGGGCGGCACATCGCGAAACGCCCCATCCAG
>JBKJRE010000096.1:0-5792 GCA_046594775.1 Rhizobiaceae bacterium
CTTGCCCTCATTGCCTTTGTCATCGGAGTGGCCGCCTACCCTGTGGTTCGCCATCTTACCCGTCGGCTGGAACGCCTTCGCAGGGGCGTTGAGCTTTGGGGCGCCGGCGACCTGTCCCGGCGCGTTGCGGTCAGCGGAAATGACGAAGTCGCTGCGGTTTCGAAGAGCTTCAACGAGGCTGCTGCGCATATCGAGCGTCTGGTCGACTCTCACCGTTCCCTGCTCGCCAATGCGAGCCACGAGCTGCGGTCGCCGCTGGCTCGCCTGAGAATGGCGATTGACCTGTACGAGCGCTCCGGCAGCGCAGGAACAAGAGACGAGATTGTCAGAAGCCTTGGCGAGCTCGACGAACTGGTCGAGGAAATTCTCCTGGCGAGCCGCCTCGATCATGTTCGGGAATTGGAGCGAAAGGAACCGGTCGACATGCTGGCTCTAGCCGCAGAGGAAGGCGCTCGCAACAGGATTGCCGTCACCGGCTCGCCTGCCAACATTTCAGGCGACCCGCGTCTGCTTTCCCGGATGGTCCGCAATCTCATGCAGAACGCTCTGCGGCACGGGGCCCCTCCGGTTGCTGTTGATGTCGACCGAGTGGGGCGAATGGTTCGTCTCGTAATCCGCGATGGCGGGCTGGGCATATCCGAGGACGAGCGCGCCCGGATTTTTGAGCCCTTCTACCGGCCGAGCGGCCGAAGCGAAAGTATGGGAGGCTGGGGCTTGGGTCTGGCGCTCGTACGCCAGATCGCCACCCACCATGGTGGCGCCGTACGCTATGAAAAACCGCCGGAAGGCGGCTCGAGTTTTATCGTCGAACTGCCCGCCATGTGCGAGGGCTCCTAAGGGGGCGGTACCAGCATCCCGCGGCGTTGCGCCAAACCTGACCGCCGCCTCAATGCTCCAGTGCGTCCGCCTGCAAAGCAGACAAAAAAAACCCGCTGCCGGGGGGAGGTGGCAGCGGGCTTGATCTAAAGCTTTCCGCGGGAGGAGGTGCGGTCCGCTTGGGCGTTGGCATCGCATCTGGGAGGAGTAGATGGCCAACATCATTAATCTAGGCACTGCTTGATGATTCGACAATAGCTCAATCTGGCTGACATATGTGCAAGAATGTCGCAGGGACGAGTTACCGGTAGAGCAACGTTGGCAGCCACATGGTGAAGATCGGGAAGAAGGTAACCAGCATCAGCACCAAAAACAGCGGAATGAGGAACGGCGCAGTGGCGGTGACACAGCGCTCGAAAGGCACTTTTGCCACGCGCGACAGCACGTAGAGCACCATGCCGACAGGTGGCGTCAGGAGCCCGATCATCAGGTTGAGCACCAGTATGACGCCGAAATGGACCGGATCGACGCCCACATGGACCGCGATCGGCAGGAGAACCGGCACCAGAATGGTGATCGCCGCCACCGTTTCCATGAAACAGCCAACCACCAGCAGGATGGCGTTGATCAGGAGCAGCACCACGATCGGATTGTCCGACACGCTGAGAATCAGCGCAGCGAAGTGCTCGGGGACCCGGTTCGACGTCAGGATCCAGGCGAAGATCGAGGCTGCCGCGACGATGAACAGCACCACGGAAGTGGTTTCGATGGTGTCGAGCGAAACTTTCAGAAAGCGACGTACCGTCAGCGTCCGATAGATGAAAAGCCCGAGAATCAAGGCCCAGGCGCAGGCGGCGATCGCCGCCTCGGTCGGCGTGAAGGCGCCCGACAGGATGCCGCCGACGATGATCACCGGCGTGAGCAGCGACAGAAACGCCCGGACGAAGGCTGCGCCAAGAACCGAAAACCGAAAGTCCTGGTCGCGCGGATAGCCGTAGCGATGGGCATAGAAGGCCACCATGACCATCAGCGCCAGGGCCATCAGCAGGCCCGGGACGAAGCCTGCGGCGAAGAGCTGTCCGATAGAGGCGCCGGCAACCACGCCATAGATGACCATCGGCAGCGACGGCGGGATGATGGGGCCGATGGTCGAGGACGCGGCGGTAATGCCGACGGCGAAGCCGGCGTCATATTTGGCGTCGCGCATCGCCTTGATCTCGATGGCGCCGAGACCGCCAGCGTCGGCGACCGCCGCTCCCGACATGCCGGCAAAGATTACTGAAGCGCCGATATTCACATGGCCAAGGCCGCCGGGCAGCCAGCCGATGAGTGCCTTTGCGAAGTCGAAAATCCGCTCGGTGATGCCGGCGGTATTCATCAAATTGCCGGCAAGGATGAAAAACGGAACGGCAAGCAGCGGGAAGGAATCCACCCCGTTGACCATGCGATGTGCGACGACAAGGCTGGGCACGTGTCCGTCGAGCAGGATAAAGACCGCTGATGATCCGGCAAGCGCGATAGCCACGGGTACACCCAGAGCAATCAGCGCAAAGACCATGATGAAAAGGAGCGTCAGGAGCATTCTATGCCTGCTGTCACAAAGAGGGTCCGATCACTGTCCTGGCGCTCTCGGGATCGATCAGCCGGCTGGTACCGCTGCGCAGGTGCCGCCACAGAACGCCGACACCGTACAATGTCATTGCCAGAAAGCAGGCTGCGACGAACCAGTAGAGCGTCGACTTGGGAAGATTGATCGAGACCATCATCTGCTGGGTCTTCCCGGCCATTTGTGTGCACAGGAAACCCATGAAGGCGTAAAATATGACGCAGGTGACATCGATGGCGATCTGCAGGACGAAGCGCACCGGTCGCGATAGCCAGCGAAACGCCAGTTCGACCGCGATGTGGCTTTCGCGTCGCACCGCCATGATGGCGCCGAGAAAGGTAACCGCAATCAGCAGGAAGCGGGCGATTTCCTCGGTCCAGCCGAGTGAATTGTTGAGCACGTAACGGGTGAAGAACTGCAGGAAGACGACAAAGGCCAGCGCCCAGAACACCGTGACGACGACAGCATCATCAAGCTGATAGCCGGTCAGGTGTTCGTCCTCTGCGTGGATCAGATCGGCAATGGACGATTCTGCTGCCTTGGAATTCTCATCGGACGACATCGGCTTCCTGCGAAGGGATCAGAGTGTAGGCGCGGCGGTATCCTGCCGCCACGCCCGACAACGTTCGATAGGGCCTACTGGATCGCCTGGAGTCTGTCGTAGGTAGCCTGGTCCCAGGTAGCGTCAGGACCGTTATGCAGCTTCATCGTGGCTTCGCGAAACGGCGTGCGGTCGACTTCGTTGACAGTCACTCCATTGTCCTTAAACCACTGCACCAGATCCTTTTCCTTCTGGATGATCTGGTCGCTGGCGCAGGTGGCGGTCTCGTCGAGCACGCCGTCGAGCGCTTTCTGGTCCTCGGGGTTCATCGCTCCCCAGGCCGGGCCACCGACAATGGTCATCAGCGCGTCACTGATATGGCCGGTCATCGTGATATATTTCTGCACCTCGTAGAACTTCTTGGCCTGGATGGTGGGCAGCGGATTTTCCTGCGCATCCACCGTCCCCTGCTGAAGCGCCAGATAGACTTCGGCAAAAGCGATCGGCGTCGGGTTGGCGCCTACGGCCTGTGGGAACATCATGTAGAGCGGCGCATTGGGCACGCGGATCTTCAGGCCCTTCATGTCGTCCGGCGTCTTGATCTCCTTGTTGGAGGTGACATGGCGCTGGCCATAATAGGTCATCGAGGTGATGTGGTTTCCCGAAGCCTCCTCGTAGCCCTTCGCCATTTCGCCGAAGAGCTCGGAATTGCGATATTTGTCCCAGTGGTCGTAGTCCCGGAACATGTAGGGGGCGCCGCCAATGGCGATGGGGCCGTAAGCCCGTCCGGCGAACAGCTGGCCGGTGTAGATGATATCGACAGTGCCGAGCCCGAGGCCCTCATTGATGTCGACTTCCTTGCCGAGCGAACTTGCCGGAAACACCTCGATGGAGTAGCGCCCGTCCGTCGCCGTCTTCAGCTTGTCGGACGCATCCACGGCACAGGTATGGTAGGGCTCGCTCGCCTCATAGACATGCGCCCACTTCAGCACCGTTTCTGCCGAGGCAGCCGATGAAAGAGCCGTCGCAGACGCCAGCGCGGCTGCAAACACAACGTGCGAAATTGATCTTTTCAAAGCAATGTCCTTCCTTGGATTCCAGATGCGAACGGCTCCACCATCCGCCGGTCGGCACAGCATAAGCTCGGGCGCAACAAAACGTGGCGTCCTGATCGTCTTTGTGTCGATTCTCCTCCCGGCGCAAAATGTGACACGTCGCTATTTCTCAGACCATCCCAAACTTACTGACAGCATTGCCTGCTAGCAAGCCGTGTTATTGTGGCGATACCTGCGGGCTTCTTTTAAAGGCCATGACCGACATGGTCCCTGACAGGGGTCGCCCGTCCTCCGGAATTCGCCTGGCCTACGCGTGACGGGATCTATTTTACATTGCAGTGCGAAATGATTTGCCGTTAATTGCCGGCAATGGCTGTTCACCTCCCCGACCACCTGCTCGCCGGCTACCGCAACTTCATGAGCGCACGCTATCCGTCTGAAAGCGGCCGCTACCGCTCCCTGGCGCGCGAGGGTCAGACGCCCGAGACAATGGTCATCGCATGTTGCGATTCCCGCGCAGCGCCGGAATCGATTTTCGACTCCGGCCCTGGCGAGCTCTTTGTCGTGCGCAATGTCGCCAACCTGATGCCACCCTATGCGCCAGACGACCAGTTTCACTCGACCTCGGCAGCACTCGAATTCGCCGTGCAAAGCCTCAAGGTAAAGAACATCGTGGTCATGGGCCACGGCCGGTGCGGCGGGATTCGCGCCGCCCTGGATCCTTCGTCTACGCCGCTGTCGCCCGGCGATTTCATCGGCAAATGGATGAGTCTCGTGGCGCCTGCCGCAGAATTTGTGACCGGCAATACCATGATGACGGCGTCCGAAAGGCAAACATCGCTTGAACGCATCTCCATCCGCTACTCGATCGCCAACCTGCGCACGTTTCCTTGTGTCAAGATCCTAGAAGGGAAGGGAAGGCTGACATTGTCGGGTGCCTGGTTCGACATTTCGTCTGGCGAACTCTGGGTCATGAACCGCGACACGGGCGATTTTGAGCGGCCCGAAATCGACTGACTGCACCCGGAGTCTGACCGAATGCGGCTTAGGCCTCTGGCGTTAAACGCTTTTTTGCGCGATCAGCCACGCGCGCAGTGCAATGCTGCGTTGCAGCATTGCACGTTGCAGCGCACTCCTTTCGTCTTATCTTTCGAATGGTCAGGGAGGAACAACCATTCATCCGCCAGAAATGGCGGCGCACGAAGGAGCCTCGCCATGAATATCCAGTCTCTCATCGCCCACGCACAGAATCGCATCGCCAAGCGTCGCCACTACAACCGCCTTGCCGACGAGATTGCCAGCCTCACGTCGCGCGACCTCGCTGATCTTCGCGCCGACCGCACCGAGATGCTGCGTCACGCCTATCAGTCAATCTATGGCTGAGCCAAACAAGCTATGGCTGAGCCAAACAGGCGAACCATGTCGTTAGGTCGAACCGGCAAGCCGCCGGTTCGACGCTGAAGCTCAACGGAACCAGCACAGCCCATTATGCGGATTGTGTCAGGGTTCAGCTGCCAGTGGCCGGCCCCGCCAGCGCCTTCTCGATCGCCGGCATAAGCAAGCTGACGACTGATTCCTCCGTCAGCGGCCCGACATGCTTGAACAGTATCTTGCCGTCCCGGCCGACGACGAAAGTCTCCGGCACGCCATACACGCCCCAGTCAATAGCGGCGCGCCCCGCCCTATCGACCCCGATCGCCTTGTATGGATTGCCAAACCCGCCAAGAAAGCGGCGCGCATTCTCCGGCGTATCCTTGTAATTCAAGCCGACAAG
>JBKJRE010000113.1:0-3684 GCA_046594775.1 Rhizobiaceae bacterium
GCCCAAGGGGGAGGGCGTGGTGGCATCGGCCTATGCCTATTGCCGCGAGACGGCGCACCACGACAGCGCCTTCCAGGCACGAACATGCGGGCGTGGAAGGCGCTGTCGTGGTGCGCCGTCTCGCGGCAATAGGCATAGGCCGATGCCACCACGCCCTCCCCCTTGGGCGGCGCGAGTTCCAGCCAGGCAGGATTGTTGAAATTGATCTTTGCCGCCGCCTCGAGGGTGGCCACTGGGATCGTGACATAGGGCACGCCAGCCGACCAGAGGCCCGGCCTATGATTTTCGAAACCGATTTCGTGGGCGTCGAGCCCAAGCGCGGCGCCGATCATGGCAGGGTCGAGCGAAAGTGGTTGCCGGCGGGGCAGTTCCGCGAGGTCGAACTCGGCGAAGGTTGCGCCCGTTCCCTTGCTGACGGCGCAGCGCACCGGTCCAATATTTTCCTCAAGCACGAAAACGCCCGCAGTGCCATTGTCTCCCGCCTGCTCGGCAAGCGCGACCGCCGCCCCGACAGTCGGGTGGCCGGCAAACGGCATTTCGTAGTCCGGCGTGAAAATGCGCACCCGCGCCCGGTGACGGGAGTTCTCGGGTGGCAGGATGAACACCGATTCAGAAAGATTGAATTCACGCGCAATGGCCTGCATGGCTGCCGTGCCGAGCCCGTCGCAGTCGAGCACCACTGCGAGCGGATTCCCGGCAAGAGCCTGCTCCGTGAAAACGTCATAGACAAGATATTGACGTGATTTCATAGTGTTTGCGCAGTTTTCCAAACCAACATGAGCGAAATTTGACGTGTATTTTCTGCCCTTCGACATGCGTTGTCGGCGCAGGGACATGCGTGTTGGCGCGTAGCAATATGCCGAACAACATGGACGCGCAATGGACCAGATCGTCGCCAGGTCCGGCCCCGGGCTCCGGCACGTCGACCGCCCCGAACATCATCGGCTGACTCGATAGGATGGGCTTTGCGCTCGGGTTCTTGTTTGCGGATCCTGCATCGATGGTTCTGTCGATCCCCTTTGCGCCGAGCCTTGCCATCATCAGGCTGGCGGTGGGATTTTCGGCGCTGATCGGCATGGTCTTGCGCTTCTTTCCGGCGCTACGCAGCGCTCGCCTCGACCCGATCGACGCACTGCGGCACGAGTGAGAACCTGATTGCTGCCTTGCTTTCGGACGGCGCATGACGGGGCGCCCGAGGAGAAACCTAGTTCTTCAGCACCGTGTTGCTGACGCCTTCTTCAACCTGGTCGATAACCAACAGCTTGACCGGGTCGACTCCCACATTGTCGCCCTTGTGCCACTGATCGATCATTTCAACGATGAAATCGCCGGCCTTGTAGCTGCTTCTCTTGCCGGTGACGACGTCGGTTACCTGAAGATTGCCGGCCAGGACGTAGGCATAACGTGGGAAGGGATGCTTGTGCACAGGCAAGACAACGCCGGTCGGGATCTCGTAGGACGAGACAACGACCTGCACATTCTTCTGCGGCAATGTGATCGGTTGCCCTATGGCCGTCTTCGTGGTCGAGGCAAGCGGGGTGACGACGACCTTTTGGACGCCTTGGCTGTTATCCAGCGCCAGGGCTGCCGGAGCCTGAAGCAGCGCAGCCAACACTGCCAGGCCAACCAGCGGACCGTTACGCATCGATGACTTGGTCATAGGATTTTCTCCAGGAGAACGGCGGCAATCCGCCCCGCGGCAATTTTGCTGCACCGGTGCGACACTGGCAAGGGCGGCACGGATTTTGCGCCGGAAGCAGTCAGCGCGCCTCGTCTCCGGCAAAATGCCACTCGATCAGCGGCGTCATGTGCGGCATCAGCCCGTCTGGCAAGTCGTCTGGGTTGCGTATGATGACGGGTCCCTCGATTTCCGGCTCGCTTTCGCCAGAAACGAAAACCTTGATCCGTGCCGCGATGTCGTTAGCCGGCATGTCGAGATGGTAGCGGCGGAAGATCACCGTGCCCTTCTCGGTTGACAGCGCGTGGCAGAGCGCGCCGCGCCGCGCCTGTCCGAGGTCGAGCCCGGTTTCCTCAAGCACTTCGCGTGCCATGTTGTGGTGCAAATCGACCCGGCCGTCCGGAAAATCCTCCGGCTCGAACGAGCCCGCAGCAAAATAGACTTTTCCCGCGTTGACCGTGTGGGCCGCCATGCGGATCGCCACCAGCGCATTGTCTTTTGCCACCAGCACCGGATGGGCAAAAGCGTGAGCCGCAGTCCCGGCACGTTCCCTCCGCCAATAGAGAAAGGTTGAATAGCGAACGGCATGACAGCGACCGAAAAGCCGTCGACCCGCGTAACCGAACTCGGACAACAGCACCACCGTGCCGTCGAAGACCGTCGGCCTGGCCTGTAGCTCGAGTTGCCAATTCTGACCTATGGCGTCGGCGTTCAGGAGCTCGAATGGATGCGTCGCCGGATCCAGCATCACGTCGATCCTGTCGACCGGCAGGATCACATCGCGCGGAAGATCGAAGCTCACGCGGTCCCCGTCAGGCAATGTCGAGGGTCACGGCGACCGGACAGTGGTCAGAAGCCTTCGGCCGGTCCCAGCCGGTGCGCGGGTAGCGGTCCACATCCTGGCCGGGCGGAAAGATCGTCCGCCACGGCTGGCCCCCGCGCAAGATGTCGGGAATAGCCTTGGCGTTTCGTCTGGCCAGCGCCGGCGACAACAAAATGTAGTCGAGCTGGCACAGATGTCGCTCCTGCGGGCCGCGCGTGTGGTAGAGCGTCCAGCGGTCGAGTTCTGGGCGTCTCTCGACGATGTTCTCGCAGAACCCGTCGGCCAGCAGGAAGTCGACGCTCGACACGGTCTCGTCGACCACCTCGAGGCTGTATCCGCCGCCCGCCGCATCGCCAATCACGACGCGCTGTCGGTAATCGTTGAAATCGCCGCAGATCACCCAGCGCTTGGTTGCGTGTTCCTTGCCGAAGCGGTCTTCTATGATTCGCTTCACCGCCTTGGCCTCGGCAATCCGGATAGGCATGGTTGACTCGCGACCGTTAAGCCCGTTGCGCGCCCCACCCATCGATTTGAAATGCACCGAATAGATTGTCAGCGGGCGACCGCCGATCTTGACGTCGATTTCCAAGCAATCGCGTCGAAAGATGCGCTCCTGAGGCTCATTGCCCAGTTCTGCGAGCTCAGCCGTGTGCAGGTCGAAATCGGCGAAGGTAGCGTAGGCGTGACTGGTCATGCGCACGAATTCGATCGGCTGACCATGCGCCGTTTCGGTCCGCATCATCACCGCAACGTCAATCCCGCGAGAATCATTGCCCGACGTTGTGTATTTCTGGCGGTAGCCCTGCCCCACCATCTTGAACAGATAGCCGTATTCGAAAGCCTTCAGCGCCTCAAGATTATCGACCTCCTGCAGGCACAGAATGTCGGCGCCGGTTGCGGCGATGGCAAGCGCCGAAAGTTGCCGTGTGTCGTCCGTATGCGCGATCGTGCGCGCCTGCTCGAGCATCTTGTATTCTGCCTCGCTCTTGATTTCGAAGAGGGCAAGGGCGCGATCCTGATGCAGGTCGTTGCGAAATCCGGAATAGTCGAACCTGTTCATCAGGTTCTCGATATTGAAAGTGGCAAGAGTCTCGCCATGTCGCTGCGCCTTGCCACTTTCAATATCGAGAACCTGATGAACAGGTTCGACTATTCCGGATTTCGCAACGACCTGCATCAGGAT
>JBKJRE010000122.1:0-2578 GCA_046594775.1 Rhizobiaceae bacterium
TTGCTCAGCGCCCTTCTCCAGATCGGCCAACTGGACGCCGGCAAGATCGTTGCAAGGGTGACAACGTTCCAGCTTGCCAACATCTTCGAGCGTCTGAACCTGCAGTTTTCCCATCAGGCCGGCGAAAAAGGATTGAAGCTGCGATTTACTCCCACCTGCGCGGCCGTGGTGACAGACAAGGCTTTGCTGGAACGCATCCTGTCCAATCTTCTGGCAAATGCGATCCGCTACACCGATGTGGGCGGCGTCCTGGTCGGGTGCCGCAATGATGGCTCGTCGCTCCGCATCGAGATATGGGACAGCGGCCGAGGCATTTCCCAGGACCACAGGGACAAGATATTCGAAGAGTTCTACCAGATTCCCGACGGACGCCGTGCCAAGCGACCGGGGCTCGGGCTGGGACTCAACATTGTCCATCGCTTGGCAGGGTTGCTCGACCATCGAGTCGAACTGCGCTCGCGGCCCGCAAGGGGGTCCGTTTTCTCGATCACTGTGCCGCTGGGCGATGTCTGGCAGAGTGAGGTCGCTGAACCCGAGATCAGTGAGACGGTGGGTGGTGAGTTCGCCGGCACCTACGTTCTGCTGATCGAAGATGATGATGTGCTGCGCGACGCCATGAAAGGCCTTCTCGAACGATGGGGAATGTTGGTCAGCGCGATGGGTTCAGAGGCAGAGGTCCACAGCCATCTGTCTGCCGCATCCGCCCATCCCGACCTGATCATCGCGGATTTTAGCCTCAGAGGTCAGGTAGGCACGACAATCGTCCATCAGGTTCGCACATTGATCGGGAAGCAGATCCCCGCCGTCATCGTGACCGCCGACGCTGCGCCCGAGGTGGTTTCGCAAATCAGCGCTGCCGGCCTACCCATTCTAATAAAACCGGTTAGCCCGCCAAGGCTTAGGGTCATGATGCACAATCTGTTGTTTGAACCAGCTGAACTTCTCTCGCCACCATCGGCGCCGGACACATGATCCCTACCTCCGACAGCGACGATATCCCCGTCGGCAGCATGGTGCCGCTTACTGGCCCGTCAGCTGTAGACGGCGCCGAGTTCCGCAAAGGCATCATACTGGCCACCGAGGAGATCAATAGGCGGGGAGGTATCCTCGGGCGGCGTCTGAGGCCTATCTTCGTAGATACCGGCCGCCAGAGTGCGGACGACGTGGTCGCCGCAGCGGCACGGTTGATCCAGGATCACGGCGTCCACGCGATTATAAACGGCTACAATATCGGCCCGCAGAACTCCGAATACGAGATCATCGCCGATGCAGGTGTGATCTACATCCATCACAACACACTTTTGCAACACCACGACACGATCCTAAGCAATCCGGACCGGTATTTTGGCTGCTTCATGGGCAATCCAGCCGAATACTGGTATGGTCAGGGCTTTCTGAAATTCCTGTCCTGGCTGCGCGATACGGGGCAATGGTCTCCCAAAAACAACCGCATTGCCATCATTTCCGGATCCAAGCCCTACTCGATCGTCATTGCGAACGCGATGGCGAGCGCGGCCGCGCGATTCGGCTGGGCCGTAAGCTTTGGCCCGAAGATCCTGCCGACGCCCCGTAATGATTGGCGGGAGGTCATAGCGGAGGCCCAGGCCGCCGAACCTGCCGTCATTGCCAACACCCATTTCTATGCAACCGACTTGGCCAGCTTCCAGAAGCAGTTTGCGCAGCGGCCCAGCGACAGCCTCGTTTATCTGCAATATGGCGCAATGCACCAGGCCTTCATGGACATCGCACAGGAATGCGCGGCTGGTGTAATCGTCAGCGCCGTTACCGGCCTACTTCGGGACGAGTCAGGGGAAAGTTTCGCGCAGCGCTACATTATGCGATTCGGGCAGGCGTCCACGCCGCAGGTCGGCTGCCAGTGCTACAACGCCGTGCATCACTATGCGATCGCCGCCTCCGTCGCCGGTGGGACCGGGGGGCCGGGCAACGATACCCAGAACCGCAAGGTGGCGCAGGCGCTGATTGACGTCCCCTTCAGGAGCGTCGCGGGCATCGTGCGATACCATCCGCAGTGGCAGGCCGCCATCGCGTATCCGGACCAGGTGCAGGACCCGTCGCTCGGAATGCCCCATCTGTTCTATCAAGTGCAAGAACATGCAGTCGGTCTAGCGCTAATCGCGCCAGCTCCTTATAATTCGGACCGTTTCGTATTGCCTGCCTGGTTCTCGTCCCGCTAGATGACTGCGCCGTTCGAAGAGGCGCTTGCGCTCCAGCGGCCGTTGCCCGACGACACGCTCAAGGTTGTTGCGCCGCCGGGTTAGTTCGTTTCGTCGCGCCAGATCACCTTGCGGACACTCTTGATGGCACTGTCAAGGCAACGTGAACCGCTCAGCACGACCTGATTTCGTTAGATCTCATGCTGCAAGCTGACGCCACTGCGCCAAGGCGGCGGCGCGGTTGTCCTTGAAGTTCTGGCGGCTATAAAGGTGACGTTCCTGGTTGAAATGATTATGAACGGAGGAATGAATCGAGGCGAATTTCTGCAAGGTTCGCATTCGTCTGAAGCCAAGCATCGCCCGTTCCCGTCGTCGAAATGGCTGATGTGAATTCTCGGCCCGAT
>JBKJRE010000554.1:0-2568 GCA_046594775.1 Rhizobiaceae bacterium
CGCCGAGATCGTCGGAGGCACTCAGCAAGGTGCGCGGGATGCGTTCGAGCGTCAGAAAAATCGGCAGGATGGCGAAGGGAATGAGCAGAAGCGTCAGGCTCAACAGAACGGCATTCAGATTGAACACGAACATGGTCGAGGGCTCGCTGATCAGGCCGACAGCCATCAGCGCCTTGTTCAGGAATCCGTTAAGGCCGAGGATCGAGCGAATGGCATATATCTTGATGACATAACTCATCAGCAACGGAACCATCAGCAGCATGAGCAGGGCATAGCGCCAACGGCCCTGGAGAGACGCCAGAAGGTAGGCTGCCGGATAGGCGAGAATGACACAGATCAGCGCTACCGAGAGACACAGCCCGCAGGTGCTCCAGAACACCGGCAGAAAGATCGGGTCGTTGAAGAAGCGAACGTAGTTGGCAAGGGTCAACGCATGGTCGATCTGGCCATCCTGGACGCTGAAGAAGCTGTACGAGAGAAACATCGCCAGCGGCATGACGATGAAGAACAGCGGCGCCGAAAATGCCAGCACCGTGACAAGCATCGACATCGGCGAACCGGTCGGGCGAAACGTTTTGAAGGTGCGCGCTGTCACGCAAGCACCAGATGGGCGTCGATGGGGTCCAGAACGAGCGAGAGTGGTTCGCCCGGCTGCATGGAACTGCCACCAATTTGGCTGAGCACACGCATCCGCAGCTCGACGCCATCAGAACCGGCCTCGACTGCGATCCTTGCCAGCGTTGAGGCTCCGCCAAACGCAACATCGATCAGCCGGCCAGGGAATCGGTTGAGGACGCTTGAGTCCTGTACTAGGTGCACTGCCTCTGGACGAAAGGTCGCGAAGGCCGAGGCGCCCTCGGGCGCGGCGCGGAGGCTGGCGTCCTCCCCGATCGCGCAGATCATGTGGCCGATTTCCGTATCGATGGCCCGCATCCCGTCAACGATGGCGCCGAGCCTGCCCGGGATCAAATTGTTCTCTCCGAAGAACCGCGCGACGAATTCGCAATTGGGCCGATAGTACAGCTCGTGCGGCGTACCCAGCTGTCTGATGCGGCCGGATTGCATGACACAGATGCGATCGGCCATGCTGATCGCCTCCTCCTGGTCATGGGTGACGAAAAGGAAGGTCGTCTTGATCTCGCGCTGAATGGATTTGAGGAAATCCTGCATCTGCCGGCGCAGTTCCAGATCGAGCGCCGCGAGCGGTTCGTCGAGAAGGATGAGGCGCGGCTGGCAGATCAGGGCGCGCGCCAAGGCAACGCGCTGCCGCTGGCCACCGGAAAGCTGCGCCGGGTAGCGTTTGGCGAAGCTTTCGAGCTGCACCAGCTTGAGCGCCTCATCGACCCGACGCTTCAATTCCTGTCGCGGCGTGCGGCGCACCGACAAGCCGTAGCCGACATTGTCGGCGACGCTGAGATGCGGAAACAGCGCATAGTCCTGAAACACCGTATTGAAGGGGCGCCGGTTTGCCGGCATTTTGCTGATGTCGGAACCATCTAGCAGGATGGCGCCGGAAGACAGTGGCTCAAGGCCGGCAATCAATCTGAGTACCGTGGTCTTGCCCGAGCCCGAAGGACCGAGCACGGTCAGAAATTCTCCGTCGCGTACTTCGAGATCAATGTCATCGAGAACCGGCACAGCGCCATAGGCCTTGAAGACCGATTTAAGCGTCAGAAGGTCCTTGGTCTCGGTCATCGGTTACTCGATCAAGAAGCAGATCGGCGACCCGACTCCAACCGGGTCGCCATGCATGCGCGAAAGAAGCGGACCGATCACGGGGCTGCTTTGACTTCATTCCACATGTCGGAACGCTTCTGCGGGTCTTCGACGAACTCCAGCCAGACCAACTTGTCGTTGCCGCCGGCGCTTCCAGTCTCGGTTGCGGTGTTGCCAAAACCGGTCCGTTCGGAGAGAGCCCCGCTGACGTCCTTGCTTATCATGAAGTCGATCCACTTTTCCGCGGCTGCGGTATCGCGGGCACCCTTGGAGATAACCCAGTTGTCGAGCCAGGCCAGAGCCCCCTCAGTGGGATTGATGTAGGCGACATGGGCGCCGACTTCCTGCAAGGCCTTGAGTTGCTGCTGGCCGTAATTGGCCCAGATCAGCGCCACATCGTTGTTCTGATAGATCTGCTGGGCCTCGTCCGAGGTGGTGTAAAAGCTCAAGACATTATGCTTGAGGTCGACCAGCTTGGCCTTGACCGCCGCCATCTGGTCGGCATCAAGATGAAACGGATCCATGTAGCCGAGCGTCAGCGCCGTAAACGAGACATTGTGCTCGCCATTGTCATACGCCAGCACCTTGCCCTTGTATTTGGGATCCCATAGCACCGACATCGAGGTCGGGGCCGGGCTCACCTTGTCGGTGTCGTAGATCAGGCCGATCGAATCGAAGGCGAAGGGAATACCGTAGACCTTGCCATCCTTGGTGACGCCGCCAACGGCTTCAAGATCGCGGAACCGCGGCAATACCTGCTGCTGGTTCGGCATATGCGACGGATCGATCGGGATCACCAGATCAGCCTGGATATAGCGCTGCAACTGAGCCGTGTTGACGGCGAAGACGTCA
>JBKJRE010000560.1:0-7148 GCA_046594775.1 Rhizobiaceae bacterium
CAGCCCGCCGGGTTGGAACGGATCGCGCGGCGGCAGGCCCGCATGGCTGAGTGCCGTCATCATCAGGATGCGCAGGCAGGGGTTCTGCTCCGGCCCGGCGAACACCATGCTGCAGAAGCGCGCCCCCGGCTTCAATGCGCAACAGATTTGCCTGAGCCCTGCGAGCGGATCGGGCAGGAACATCAGCCCGAGCCGGCAGAGGGCCGCATCGAAGCTGTCCTCGTCGAGATCGAGCTGCTCGGCATCCGCCCGGTGAGTGCTGACAGTGCGATATCCGGCCCGCGCGGCATTCTCCGCAGCGAGGGCGAGAATCTGTTCGGAGATGTCGCTGGCGACCACCCGTCCCTTTGTCCCAACCCGCGCCGCCAGGTCGAGCGTCTGGTCGCCTGCCCCGGCCGCCACGTCGAGAACCCTCTGGCCCGCCGCCACGCCCGCCATGTTCAGCATCGCCTCGGTCGACGGCCGCAGCCATGCCCGGATGGCGGGAGCGTGCCTGTCCCAGCCGGCCGCTGCCGTGTCCCACTCCTGCCTTGTACGCGCCTTGCCGTGCCCGTCCATAGTCGCCACGATGTTCATCTCGTCTCTCCCTTCGGCGGCCAGCAATCATCCCTCGCCGGCGGGCAAAACCCGTCGCGCGCCCGATGTCGCGGCTGCTGAGTGTGAACCTCTGGAGCGCCCAAGGGCGCGCTGCGGTGTGATGAGAGAATGCCACTTCCCTTTGCCGCCGTGCAGCCGCATCATTGCGGAACGGGGCCGCGGAATTGCGAGGCACACTTGTTCGACTGGAACGATCTGCGATTCCTGCTCGCCGTGGCCGATGCCGGCAGCACGCTTGCGGCGGCCCGCGCGCTCGGCGTCAACCAGTCCACGGTGCAGCGCCGGCTGGCGGAACTCGAGACCCGGCTCGGCCAGCGCCTGGTCGAGCGCCTGCCGTCGGGCTATCGGCTCACCGATCTGGGCGCGGCAGTCCTGCCGCAGGCCCGCGCCGTCGCCGAGGCCGTTGAAAGCTTTGCCCAGTCGGTGCGTGACGAGAGCCGCTCCGAACGCGGCATCGTTCGCGTGACCTGTCCCGAACCCATCGCCTTTCGGCTCACCAAATCAGGACTTCTGGACCGCTTTCACGCCGCCCATCCCGGCCTCAAGGTCGAATTCGTGCTGAGCGACAAATATGTCGATCTGGCCAGGGGAGAGGCCGATGTTGCCCTTCGCTCCGGCGACACCGACGACAATGTCCTGGTTGGCCGCAAGATCGCCGATTCACTTTGGGCGATCTATGCCAGTCGCGACTATGTCGCCGCGCACGGCGCGCCAGATCGTGTTGCGGACCTTCACAAGCATCCGCTGATCGGTTTTGAGGAAACCATGACCCGGCACCGGGCTGTCACCTGGCTGCTGGAGGTGGCGCCGGACGCAACCTACGCGGCGCGCAACACCAGCGTGCTTGGCCTGATCTATGCAGCCAAGGCCGGCGTCGGGGTCGCGCCCTTGCCGATGGCGCTCGGCGACGCCGAACCCGATCTCGTGCGCGCCTTCGGCCCGGTGCCTGAACTCACCCGCCCCTGGCGCATCCTCGCCCACCCGGACCAGCGGCACACGGCCGGTGTCGAGGCCTTCTTCACCTTCATCCTCGCCGAAACCGAGGCGCTGCGTCCTATCCTGTCGGGCTGACGGCGCCATCTTTCCACCCGCAGTAGGTGACCTGATGGCCGGAGCGTCTCCAGCGGCATGCTCTGAAGCAATTGGGCACAAAATCGGGCGATGCGGAGTTGCGTTGCGCCGCGAGAGCGAGGCTCCTGACCCTAGATTGAATGGACCGCCGTTATGACCCCCAGTCCTCCCACAAGCACAAGGCTGAGCGCCCAGACCATCTCGACATTGAACCAGCTGCTCGAGATGAATTTCAGCCCGAGCCAGCGATGCACCGCGAAGGCAACCGTGCCGCCCGTGAAGATCATCGCGGCTGCATGCACCAGGGAAACGGCGATCGCGACCTGCACATTGCCGCCGATCAGCTGCGCCGCGGCGCGGTGGCCGGCGTCGAGTTCCTCGACCCGGCACAGGCCGAGATAGATCGGCACCAGCATCAGCCCGGCGCCATGCGCCGTGGCCACCGCGAACGACCAGAGCGCCAGCTGCGTCGGCCGGATCCTGGCGAGAAAGCGTGGGTGACGGCGGTTGATCAGCAGATAGAGGCCGACGGCGATCACCAGCAGGCCGGCCCCGATGCGGATTTCGGCCTGCCAGGTCACCAAAGCTGCCAGCGCGGCGAAAGGCAGAAGAATGACGGCCATGGCGAGGAAGTGGCCCGCCGCCAGCGGTCCGAGCGCTGCCAGCAGGTCGCGGGAGCCCCTGCCCATCAGCCCGGCCGAAACGGCGAGCGGCCAGCCCATGCCTGGATTGACGCCGTGATAGAGGCCGCTGAGCACCACGGCCAGCCACAGGCCGGCCGTGGTCCATTCCTGCGTATCCAATGTCTAGACGGACGGGTAGCAGAAGGAATCGGTCGAGCAGTCCCCGCCCTCGAGCCGGATCTGGTGCGAGCGGTAGCCTTCCGGAAACGCGACGAAGAATTTTTCGTCGAGCGTCAGGCCGCCATTGGCCCCGACATCGGCCTTGACCATCGCGCCGCCACGCTCGCCGGGATAGAACTGGTCGTCCCAGGTCGAATACAGCGAATTGGTCCAGTAGACGCGTTTGCCGTCGCGGCTGATTTCCACCATCTGCGGCCCGTAGCCGAAGTCCATGCCGTTGGGATGCTTGGTCTTGCGGGTGATGCCGCCCAGATGCACCGAGCCGGCCAGTTTCGGGTTCATCGGATCGGCGACGTCATACTGGCGCATTTCACCGGTGCCCCAGCAGGCGACATAGAGGAAACGGTCATCCATCGACAGGTCGATGTCGGTGACCAGCGGCGGCACGGCCTCGAACCCCTGGAGAAGCGGCGGCAGGTCGTCCTTGGCGGCGCCTTCGGGCGGGATCGTCGCGGTCTTCTTGATACGGAATTTGCCGTCCTCGCGCCACCAGGTCCAGATCGAGCCCTCCAGATTGGTGGTGTCAACGACGACGCCCAGGAAGCCGTATTCCTTGACCGGGTCATGCGCCGGTCGCACTTCAAGCGCCATCTGGTGGTTGGCGCCAAGATCGATGGTCTGCACGTTGCGGCGCTCGCGCAGGTTCCAGAAATGGATGCGGTGCCCATACTTGTTCGACAGCAGATCCTCGGCGACGATGCCGTTCTCGAATTGCGGCGGCAGCCCCCATTCGCTGGAAACCATGTAGTCGCGCGGCAGGTTCCACCAGAAATCGTAGTGCTTGTCCTGCGGTCCGCGATCCATCTCGTAGCGGCCGAGCACGTCGAAGGTCTCGCAATCCATGATGAAGATGCCTGGAGGACCGTCGGTGCCATCTGTCCCGCCGCCACCGAGGGTCGACACGTAGATGCCCTCCGGTCCGCAATGGATGGTGTGGGGGCGCGAATAGCCGGTCTTGGCGAAGACTTCCTCGGGCTCGATGATCTTGTGTATCTTCGCCTTGGTCGGCCCGTCCTTGGTGTCGATGATATAGATGCGCGAGGACCGGATACCCGGAATGATCAGGTAACGCCTTTCGAGAAAGGCGTGGCCGGTCAGTGGCGACAGGGCCGAGGAACAGGCGTTCCAGCCGAAATGGTGGAATTCGTCGCCCTTGTTGGGCATCATCACCGTGTGGACGATCTTGCCGAACTGCCCCGATTTCGGGTTCACATCGACGACCGCCAGCCCGTCTGGCTGCGAAAAGTCGGGGCTCAGCATCAGCGTATAGGCATAATTCTCCACCGGTGCCTGCATCGCCAGCTTCGGCGACGCGTGGAACGTCGGGTCGGGACGCATGGTCATGATTTTCCTCCCCAGGAATTGGCCAACTTGTCAAAAAGCGGTCTCTGGCAGGAATGGACGGCGAGCCTTGCTGCGCTTGGCGCATTGGCAGGGCTTAGTGGGCCTGCACGTGGAGTGTGACAAACTATCCTGCCACGACCGCTGTCTGAGAAGGTCAGTATTCGCCTTTGTCAGGCGCGATGCAAGGCTTGAGGCCGGCCGCCCACCACAGGGCGCGTGGCCCCTCACTTCACGTTCACCGCCACCGCCGCCTTGATCAGCGCCTTGAACGCTTCTTCATCGATCCTGTCGCCCTCGAAAAGATCGATGGCGCGGCGCGCATTGCCATCGAGGCTGGAATTGAAAATCCCCGCCGGATCGTCCAGCGAAGCTCCTTTGGCGAAGGTCAGCTTGACCTTGTCCTTGTAGGTCTCGCCGGTGCAGATGATGCCGTCGTGCTCCCACACCGGTACGCCGAGCGGGCTCGACGGCTTTCGCCATTTCACCGTCTCGATCACCTGCGGGTCGGCCTCGTGGATGAGATCGGGAAGCCGCGCCAGCGTTTCGCCCCGCCAGCCGCCCAGCTGCTCGATCCGCGCGGCAATGAGCGTGGCGGCGTCAGCTGCTTCGTTCTCGTCCACGGTACTGGTTCTGCTCATGAGCCCTCTTGATCCGGCTGGTAAATCGGCGAAATCTGTCACAATCTAGCACCCTGTAAGCCTGCCGGACATCCGTTTCGATGCTGAAAATCTACGGCCACCCCTTCGCCTCCTTCTACTGGAAGGCGCTGATCGCATTGTACGAGCGCGACGTGCCATTCGAGTTCTTGATGGTCGACCCGGCTCACCCCGAAAATACCGCGGCCGTCGCCCGCCTTGCCCCGACCGGCCAGTTCCCGGTGCTGGTCGACGGCGACCGCGTGGTCATCGAATCGGCGGCGATCATCGAATATCTTGACCTTCACCACGGCGACGCGCCGCCGATGGTCCCTTCTGATCCGCGCGCCGCCATCGAGGCGCGGCAGATGGACAGCGTCTTTGACGACTACGTGATGGCGCCGTTGACGCGCATGGTGGCTTCGGTCCTGCGCGAGGAAGCCAGGCGCGACCCGCATGTACGGGCCGAGGTCCAGGCGGCGCTCGACAAGGCCTATGCCTGGCTCGAGCGCTGGATGGCCGACCGCACATGGGCGGCCAACGAGACTTTTGGCATCGCCGACATCGCCGCCGGCCCGGCTCTCTTCTACGCACATTGGGGCTTTCCGATCCCCGACGCGCATACCGCCCTTCACGCCTATCGCGCACGCCTGCTCGCCCGCCCCTCCATCGCCCTCGCTATCGAAGGTGCGCGGCCTTATCGCGACTACTTCCCGCTCAAGTGGCACGCATCGCCCTTCTGACCATGCAGCGGGCGCACCCAGGATCGCCTTACATCTTGGCGCCCGGCAGGCCACTCGCCTGCTTCACCCAGCTGGCGAATTGTTCCTCGTCAATTTCGTCTTCCTCGTGGATGTGCAGGTAGCGCACCGCCTTCTGCTTCGACGCCACGGGTGGCAGCGGTTCAAGTTCGCCGCCGCGAAAGAAACCGACCTTGACGTACTTCGCGAACACATGGAAGCTGAGGAACCAGCTGCCGTTCTCGACGCCATAGAGAGGCGTGTTCCATTTCACCGCCTTCCTGACACCGGGAACGGTGCGCTCGACCAGTGCATCGAGCCGTTGTCCCACCGCGCGCGTCCAGCCCGGCATGGCAGCGATGTAGGCCTGCACGGGGGCGTCGCCAAACCCCTTGGCGATCTGCGGGTTGCCGCCGGACAGCAGTACGCTTTCAGGACTTTTACCGGCCATGCGATCCGCCTCCGTTCAAGCCAATCTTTCATGCTTGGCTGTCGGCAAGCAATAGACTCGGCACGCATTTTCGGGAACGCATGCCCGGCCCGCCGGGTTCAATCGCCGGCCGAAACGCTCTATGGCTGGGGCGACCGGCGACGTTTCCCGAGTGCCGGCCTGGAGTTCTTCAATGCCCGTGTCGCCGTCGTTTCGCCCATCCGTCAGCCACACGGCGCTTGGCGGCGCGTTCTATGACGCGGTCGCCCCGGCCAGTTTCCCGAAGCACATACTGCGCTTCCGCAACCAGCGCGCCGCCTCAAGCGTCGGCCTCGACGGCCTGACAGATGCGGAATGGATTGACCATTTCGGCCGCTTCGCACCGCTTCCCGAAAGCCTGCCTTCCCCGCTGGCGCTGCGCTATCACGGCCATCAGTTCCGCACCTACAATCCGGATCTTGGCGACGGCCGCGGCTTCCTCTTCGCCCAGTTGCACGATCTCGCCGACGGCCGTCTGCTCGACCTCGGCACCAAGGGCAGCGGCCGTACGCCATGGTCGCGAACCGCCGACGGCCGGCTCACGCTCAAGGGCGGCGTGCGCGAAATCCTCGCCACCGAAATGCTCGAGGCGCTTGGCGTCGACACGTCGAAGACGCTCAGCCTCATCGAAACCGGCGAGCAGCTGATGCGCGGCGACGAGCCCTCCCCGACCCGCTCCGCCGTGATGGTCCGGCTCAGCCATTCGCATATCCGCATCGGCAGTTTCCAGCGCCTGCTCTATCTCGACGAAACCGGCAACATCGCAACGCTGCTGGACTATGCGATCCGCACCTACATGCCCGACATCTGGCATGACGACAGCGCAAAACGCGCCGTCGCCTTTCTCGGCGAGGTCGCGCGCCGCGTCGCCGCCACGGGTGCCGCGTGGATGCTGGCCGGCTTCGTTCATGGCGTCCTCAACACAGACAACATCAACATCACCGGCGAGAGTTTCGACTACGGCCCGTGGCGCTTCCTGCCGATCCTCGATCCCGCCTTCACCGCCGCCTATTTCGACGACACCGGGCTTTACGCCTATGGCCGCCAGCCCGACACGCTGTTGTGGAACCTGACCCGGCTGGCCGAATGCCTGCTGCCCTTCTCCGGTCAGGCCGAACTTGAAGCTGTGCTCGAAGGCTTCGCAGCGCAGTTCCAGGCAGCCTTCGACATTGCCTTGCTGCGCCGTCTCGGCCTGCAATCGTCCGGCGAGGCCGAGGATACGGCGCTTGTGCGCGCGCTGTGGAAATTCATGCTGGAATCGAAAGCCCCCTTCGAGCAGCTGTTTTTCGACTGGTATGGCGGCGCGCTGAGCGCTGCCCGCGCCAAGGCGGGTCCTTCGGCCGGGCATTATCTGTCTGACGCCTTCGCGCCGGTCGAGTCGGCGCTGGCAGGCTATGAGCCGGCCGCCGGAATCCGGCTCGATCATCCC
>JBKJRE010000334.1:0-3876 GCA_046594775.1 Rhizobiaceae bacterium
CCCCGAAGAAAATTTCGATTGCCGGCGTGGCCTGAAGCCACGCGCGTGGAGACGCTATGAACAAGGTCGATCGCGACATTGCCAACCTTCCCGATACGACCGTATCGGTCAAAGAAAAGTTCGGCTTCGATTCGAAGATGGTAGTGCCGGCCTATTCAGCCGCCGACCAGCATGTGCCGGACCTTGATCCGGACTATCTTTTCGATCCGCAGACCACTTCCGCTATTTTGGCGGGTTTCGCCTACAACAGGCGGGTCATGGTGTCGGGCTATCACGGCACCGGCAAGTCGACGCATATTGAGCAGGTTGCCGCACGTCTCAACTGGCCCTGCGTTCGCGTCAATCTCGACAGCCACGTCTCGCGCATCGATCTCATTGGCAAGGACGCGATCGTCCTCAAGGAAGGCAAGCAGGTGACCGAGTTCCGCGAGGGCATCCTGCCGTGGGCCCTGCAGAACAACGTGGCGCTGTGCTTCGACGAGTATGATGCAGGTCGGCCCGACGTCATGTTCGTGATCCAGCGCGTTCTGGAATCGTCGGGGCGCCTTACCCTGCTCGACCAGAGCCGCGTCATCCGCCCCCATCCGGCCTTCCGCCTGTTCGCCACGGCCAACACTGTGGGACTGGGGGACACAACGGGGCTCTATCACGGCACGCAGCAGATAAACCAGGCGCAGATGGACCGCTGGTCGATCGTCACGACGCTGAACTATCTGCCGCACGACAACGAAGTCGCCATCGTTCTCGCAAAGGCCAAGCACTATCGCAATGCCGAAGGCAAGGACATCGTCAACAAGATGGTGCGCGTCGCCGACATGACACGCTCGGCTTTCGTGAACGGCGATCTCTCAACCGTGATGAGCCCGCGGACCGTGATCACATGGGCCGAGAACGCCGAGATATTCGGCGATGTGGGCTTGGCTTTCCGGCTTACCTTCCTCAACAAATGCGACGAATTGGAGCGCTCGATCGTCGCGGAATTCTTCCAGCGCGCTTTTGGCCAGGAATTGCCGGAGAGCGCGGCGAACGTCGTGCTCGGCTAGTTGCTGGCGCGATGGCGGGACCCGGCGACAATACGCGCAACAGAGCGAAAACGGGCTCCGAAGCCGACGGCTTCAAGCGCGCCGTCGCAATTTGCATGCGCGCGATCTCCGGAGACAACGAGCTCGAGGTTACGTTCGCCAAGGACAAGCCGGCTCTGGCTGGAAATCGCGCCCGGCTGCCCGAAGTTCCGAAAAAGCCGACGCTTGCCGACATAGCCGTCACTCGCGGCATTGGCGATTCCATGGCGCTGAAGCGCGCCTGCCATGATCTGCGGATCCATTCGAAGTTCGCGCCGGAAGGCAAGCAGGCCCGCGCCGTCTACGATGCGGTGGAGCAAGCCAGGGTCGAGGCGATCGGTGCGCGCGCCATGACGGGCGTGGCCGACAATCTTGGCTCGATGCTGGAGGATAAATACGCCAAGGCCAATCTCGCAGATGTGCGCGACCGCGAGGATGCGCCGATCGAGGAGGCGCTGGCGTTGATGGTGCGCGAAAAGCTTACCGGCCGCGCCGCGCCCAAGAGCGGCGAGCGGATGGTCAGCCTGTGGCGCGACTGGGTGGAGGAAAAGGCCGGCGCCGGTCTTGAGCATCTGACAGGCAATCTCGACGACCAGCAGGCCTTTGCTCGTGTCGTAAGGGAAATGCTGGCTTCAATGGAGATGGCCGAGGAACTCGGAGACGACGAGCAGTCTGACGAGGCCGATGACAGCGAAGATCCGCAGCCGCAGGGCGAGGAGAATAGCGAGGAGGGGGGTGAGGACGATTCCGGGGCCGACCCTTCGCAATCCGAGGACCAGGACGCTTCCTCTGAAGAAGACCAGGAAGGCGAGATGGAGGCGTCCGACGCATCCGCAGACGATTATTCCGACGACGATGAGGCGGACGCTGAAACGCTAGGCGAAGCAAGGCGCAAGGACGATCCCTTTGCCGAGCTTACAAGGCAGGTTGATTACAAGGTATTCACAACGGCCTTTGATGAAATCGTGGGCGCGGAAGATCTCTGCGAAGAAGAGGAGCTAGACCGGCTGCGCGCCTTTCTCGACAAGCAGCTTGCCAATCTTTCCGGGGTTGTCGGCCGCCTGGCGAATCGCCTGCAGCGCCGGCTGATGGCGCAGCAGAACCGCTCGTGGGATTTTGACCTCGAGGAGGGATATCTCGATCCCGCCCGTCTTGTGCGGGTGGTCATCGATCCGATGCAGCCGCTGTCGTTCAAGCAGGAACGCGACACGAAGTTCCGCGACACCGTTGTTACACTGGTCCTCGACAATTCCGGATCGATGCGCGGCCGGCCAATCACGGTTGCAGCGACGTGCGCCGACATTCTCGCTCGTACGCTGGAGCGCTGCGGCGTTTCGGTGGAGATACTCGGCTTCACGACGCGCGCGTGGAAGGGTGGCCAGGCGCGCGAGAAATGGCTGAAGGACGGCAAGCCGGCTAGTCCGGGCCGTCTCAACGATCTGCGCCATATCATCTACAAATCCGCAGATATGCCCTGGCGTCGCGCGCGGCGCAATCTCGGCCTGATGATGCGCGAGGGACTGCTCAAGGAGAACATCGACGGCGAGGCGCTGCTATGGGCGCATCAACGGCTCATGGCCCGGCCCGAGCAGCGGAAGATCCTGATGATGATCTCGGACGGCGCGCCGGTTGACGACTCAACGCTCTCGGTCAACCCGGGCAATTATCTTGAGCGGCATCTGCGCGGGGTCATCGAACTGATTGAGACGCGCTCGCCGGTCGAGCTTCTGGCGATTGGCATCGGCCACGACGTTACCCGCTACTATCGGCGCGCTGTAACCATTGTCGATGCCGAAGAACTTGCCGGCGCCATGACCGAGCAGCTTGCCTCGCTGTTTGGCGAGGAGGATGCGCGCCAGTTGCGTCGCGACGGAATGCGCCGGACAGGATGAAGATTTCGGTTCGCCCTGCCTTTGGACTCTGCCTTCTGGCGGCGGCGCTCGCCAGCGCCACCTATGCCCTGACTCCACGGCCCGCGACGGCCACGGAACCCGAGCGCATGGAGATTTCTTCTCGTCCGATCAAGAATTTCCAGATTGGCCGCGATACCCCGCGGTTTGGTCCGCTCGAATTCGTCGGCGGACTGGAGATGACCTCGGCAGGATCGGATTTCGGCGCGCTCTCGGCCCTCCGGTTTCTCAAGCCTGGCGCCGACTTCATCGGCGTTGCAGACACCGGGCTGTGGTATTTCGGAACGATGCTGCGCGATGGCGATGGCAGGCCGACGGGAATCGGCAATTTCCGCATGGAGCCGATGTTCGATCGTTCGGGAACGATCAGCAATCGCAAATGGGAAGTCGATGCCGAAGGGCTCGCAGTCAGAGACGGCATCGCCGTTGTCGGCTTCGAGCGGGACCACCGAATCGCGAAATTCCACATCGAGGCAGGCGCCATGAAACCGGCGACCGGGGAGGTGGACTTCCTCATACCGAAAGCCGAGCTGCGTTCGAATCGCGGCTTTGAGACCGTTACCCATTCCAATATGGAGGGTCCTCTCCAGGGGGCCCTCGTGATCGTCTCGGAGAAGAGCCTGGACAAGCAAGGCAATATTTTCGCGGCCATTGTCGAAGGGCCGGGCAAGGGCATCTTCACCGTCAAGCGCAACGGCGAGTTCGACATCACCGATGGGGCTTTCCTGCCCAGCGGCGACCTGCTGCTTCTGGAGCGCTCCTATTCGATGGCGCGCGGCGTCGCGATGCGGTTGCGCCGGATCTACGGCGAATCGATCCGAAAGGGCGCGCTGGCCGACGGTCCGGTGCTGCTGGAAGCCAATATGAGCTATCAGATCGACAATATGGAGGGGCTGGACGTCTGG
>JBKJRE010000358.1:0-4190 GCA_046594775.1 Rhizobiaceae bacterium
ACGCAGTCCGCTCCACTGGCCGGCATGGACATGCTTCGCGGCGACCGTGACCGGAAGGCGCGCGGTTCTGTGCACGGAGGACCGGTATTCTGGGCGTTAGGCATAGGCTTGGCCGCCGCCGCTTTCTGGGTGTCCGGTGGTCATGCCGTCGTGCGCGGTACCCCGTTCCTCCAGGCGAAGAGCCCTCCACAGCTCCTGCGCATCTCCGGCGTGAGTTCGCGCGTTGATGTGTCTCGCGCTCATCCCGTCCTCTTTGTCGATGGCGAAGCTGCCAATGACGGCAGCGGTGAAGAAGCGCTGCCCGCGCTGGATATTGTTGTTACTGGCAATGACGGACGAATCACCCGCTATAGACTGGGTACGGCATCTCGTCTTATGGCGCCCGGCGAAACTTTCGCCTTTTCGAGCCGCCTTGATGTGCCTAATAACGGCGTGAAGACCGTTTCGGTCACGTTCGGGGACTAGGGAAGCCGCGCTATGCCAGTTGTGAGGGGCAAGGACATTGAGGTGCTGTTCTCGGCATCGGCCATCGCCAGGCGCAATCTTGAAATCGCCAAGGACATCGCAGCACGTGATTATCAGGATCTTCTGGTAATCTCGGTACTCAAGGGTTCCTTTATTTTCGCCGCGGATCTGATCCGCGCCATGCACGATGTCGGACTGTCACCGGAAGTCGAATTCATCTTCATCTCCAGCTACGGCACCGGGACGACCAGCGGCGAGGTAAAGGTGCTGCGTGATATAGACAACGAGGTCGCCGGCCGCGACGTTCTGTTGATCGACGATATTCTTGAATCGGGCAAGACTCTGTCATTTACCCGTGAATTGATGCTTTCCCGCGGCGCAAAGAGCGTCTCGATCGCCGTTCTGCTCGACAAGGCGATGCGGCGCCAGACCGACCTGAAAGCCGATCATGTCGGGTTCGACTGTCCAGACAATTTCGTCGTCGGCTACGGCATGGACGTGGCGCATGCCTTTCGCGAACTGCCTTTCGTGGGCATCGTCAAGGGCGACGCCTGAGGAGCATAACCTGCAGGCGCCTACTGCAGGTCGAGAAGGCGCTCCAGATAGTCGCGTTCGAGTTCGGGGCTAAGCGCATTGCCAAGGCGCTTGCGAATGGCTTCGAGAATCTGGCGGGCTCGCTGCACGTCAATCTCGTCGGGAACCTTCACCGAGTCGCCGAAGTCAGGACCGGTGGTGGCGCGTGGACGGCCAAGCGGGTCGCGATCCGCATTTTGCTGGCGTCCGCCTTCCTGGCCGCCGCCTTGCTCACCCTGCATGGCCTGCATCATCTGATCCATCATTTTCTGGCCGCCCTTGCGGAGGGCTTCCAAGGCACGGCCCTGCTCGCCCACGGCGCGGTCGCCCTCACCACGACCTAGAGAACCCTCGGCTTCGCCCATTGCCTCACCCGCGTCGCCAAGACCCTCGCCGGGCTCCATGCCCATGCCCTCCAGGCTCTTCATCAGCGCCTCAAGGTCGCCCTGAAGCTGACCTTGCCCCTGCTGCAACTGCTTCAGGGCGTCGGCGAATTCCTTGGGTGTCATCGGTTGACCCTTGCCATCCTGTCCCTCGCCGCCTTGCTCGCCGGGCTTGCCGCTGTCGCCACGCTGCTCGCCGCGGTCCTGTCCGCGCTGGCGCTGACCGCGCTGCATCTGGTCCATGCGAAATGTCTCGTTCATCATCTCCTGCTGGCGGCGCATGATCTCGCCGAGCTTGTCCATCTGCTCACGCATCTCGGAATTCTGCTGACCGTTCTGGCCCTGGTTCTGCCGTCCTGCCTGCAGATTGTTCATCATGTCCTGCAGCTGGGCCAGCAGATCCTTGGCCTGATCCCGATTGCCCGACTTGGCCAGGTTCTCAATCTGGTCGAGCATCTTCTGCAGGTCGCTCTGGCGCATTTCCTGGCCGTTGCGTGGCGCCTGCTGGGCCGTGCTGGGGTTCTGCATTGCCCGCTCTGCGAATTCGCGCAGGAATTCGTCCATGGCCTCGCGCAGTTCGGCCATGAGCTTGTCGATCTCCTCGTCCGAGGCACCGTTCTCGAGTGCCTGCTGCAGCGCCTCCTGCGCTTGGCGCAGACGCTTTTCCGCGGTCGATAAGTCTCCATCCTCAATGGCCAGCGCCATCTGCCACATGTAGTCGGCGACCTCGCGAAGCTGGTCGTCGGTTGACGCCATTTGCAGCATCGTGCGTCCCGCCATCAGGCCGAGAAAATGCGAGGGATTGTCGAACGTGTCTTCCGGACGAAGCGTTATGGCGTCGATCAGATTGATCACATCGGGCTTGCGGTTGGCGTCGAGTGACAAGATTTTGCGATGCTCGGCCACGGCCTTGGCCAGCGGATTGGTGAAAGTGCGTTCGGGCAACACGATTGTCTTGGTCTCGCTGCTCGCCTCGTGCCCGGCTGCGTCGCTCACCTTCAGCGTCAAGCGGACATTGGAGCCCGACCAGACATGATCGGTCAGGTCGCGAGAGGTCTTTGTGACAGGGTCTTTTGCATCTCGTCGCGGCAAAGTGAGCGGCAGTTCAGGCGCCTCGTAGAGTGGCCTCGCTTCGCTGGATATCGCCCCGTCCAGCAAGATCTCGGCTTCGGCGGAAGATGGGCCATAGTCGTCCTGGATTTCGTAGGTAAGTTCCAACGCCCCGTTTACAGCGCGCCGAGGTTCGCCGGAGAAACGAATCACCGGCGGCGTGTCCGGCGTGACCGTGAACGACCAAGTCTGAAGCTCCTGATCGCCAGATCTGAGCGACAGGATGCCGTCGCTCACGAGCTTGCCCGAAAATTTTCGCGCCGCCGACGCAGCAGCGGGTCCAGTCTGAGAATCCGGGCCGGCAGGACCGGCATCAGGCTCGAATGCGCGGATCGCACCGGCGCTATCGGTAAACTGCAACGTTTCCTTTCCCGTACCGCCGGTTACGCGCAGCGCAAGGTCGCTTTTTTCCGGTACCGAGAATGAAGTTGTCTCGATATTGTTGGCTGCCGTGAGGAAAACTGGCGCCTTGCCGGTGTAGGCTGGCGGTGTCACCCAGGCGTCAATCCGCGCAGGCACGGCGGCGATGCCGGAATGCGGCCGAAAACCATCGCCAAGCCGGCCGCCCAGCGGTCCCAAGGAGAATGCGAACGCTGTCACCAGAAGCAGCCCGGCAAGGGCGCGCATCCCCCATGGGTCGCGATCGGGGATGCCGGTTCTAGGCAGGTCGCCGCCGAGCCCCTCGAGACCTGCGGCCATGCGCCGCTGATGTTCACGCCAAAGTGCATCGGCAAAGGCGGTCCTACTGCCGCTCGGCCTGTCGGATTGCACCAGGACCGGCGTGTGAGGGAGGCGATTGGCCTGCTCGATGCGTCGGTCAATTTCCGCTGCGGTGGGCCTGCGAAACAGGCGAAGCGGATAGAGCGCTGCCAGCGCAGCCACCGCCAGAGCCAGCATGACGACAAGGCGGCCCGCGTCGGGAATGATGCGGAAAACGCCGAGCCAGGACAGGCTGACAAACAGGCTGGATGTCAGGATGATCGGAAGCACCAGCGGCCATCCGCGCTCGACCGAGATCGTCGCGCCGATTGTCGCACGTGCTGCGGCGAGACGCCCTGCGATGTTCCTTTTGTCGCTTGTTTCCGCCGCCATCAGCCCTTCCAGCGCAATCCGCGCAGTGCATCGCGGACTTCAACCTTGGAGAATAGCGACAATCGGGGCAAAGGCGAGGCGGCCTAGCGAAAACGTGATTGGATCGTCATAGCCAGTCTGGCACCGAATCCAGCCCGATCAGTTCGTCAAAAGTCTGGCGCTTGCGGACGACGTGGAAGCGGTCGCCGTCGACCAGAACTTCTGGAACCAGCAGCCGCGAGTTGTAGGTGCCGGACTGAACGGCGCCGTAAGCACCAGCGGTGCTGATCGCGATGAGGTCGCCGGATGCAAGTTGCGGAAGATCGCGGTCCAGACCAAGATAATCTCCGGTTTCGCACACCGGGCCGACAATGTCGCACGTAATGCGGGGTGCATCAGCCGGTTGCTGCACGACCGGCCGGATATCGTGGTAGGCGTCGTAGAGCGTCGGACGGATCAGGTCGTTCATCGCGGCGTCCACGATCAAGAAGTTCTTCGCGTCACCCGCCTTCCCGAAGATCACCTGGCTGACCAGAATGCCGGCATTGCCTACGATCAGGCGCCCCGGCTCAAATATCACCTTCAGGC
>JBKJRE010000396.1:0-3742 GCA_046594775.1 Rhizobiaceae bacterium
GTCAGCCCGGCCTGGCCTTCCTGGAACGCCTTGAAGGCCTCGGGATCGCTGAGCGCATCCGCCGGCAGCGTCACCTGCGCGCCAAGGCGACGCAGGTGACGCTGCCGGCGGATGCGCTCAGCGATCCCGAGGCCTTCAAGGCGTTCCAGGAAGGCCAGGCCGGGCTGACCAGCGCCCTGTCGCGCCTGCTCGCCGTGGTCGAGAACTATCCCGACCTGAAGGCCAACCAGAATTTTCTGGCCTTGCAGGCGCAGCTTGAAGGCACGGAGAACCGCATCGCCGTGGCGCGACGCGACTATATCGAGGCGGTCCGGGTCTACAACACGACGCTCAAGACATTCCCGTCGATCCTGTGGGCGTCGCTGTGGTTCACCGACAACAAGCCGTTCCAGAACTTCACGGTCTCCGACGATGCGATGCAGCCCCCGAAAGTTGATTTCAACTCGGGCGGTTGACGGCGCAGGATCCCGTGGCCCAGGGCGCAGCAAATGGGGCGGACAATAGCGTCCGGGTGATGCGATGCGGCGCTGGTCACGGGCGCGCCTGGCGCGTCGTGGCGCCGGCTGTGCTTGGCTTGCTTCTTTGCCTGGCCGCGCAAGCCGCGGGCCTGCCGACGCTGACCGGGCGGGTAGTGGACGATGCGGGCCTGATGGATGTAGCCAGCAAGGCCGCGCTGGTCCGGAAGCTGGCCGACTTCGAGAAGAAGTCGTCCGACCAGATTGTCGTCGTCACCCTTCGCGGCCTGGATGGCGAGGCCATCGAACCCTACGCCAACCGGCTGTTTCGCGCCTGGGGCCTTGGCCAGGCGGGCGAGGACAACGGCATTCTGCTCCTGGTGGCGCCCAACGAGCGCAAGATGCGCATCGAGGTGGGTTACGGGCTGGAGGGCACGCTGACGGACCTGCACTCCCGGCTGATCATCGAAAACACCATGGTGCCGGCGTTTCGCGCCGGCGACTTTTCCGGCGGCATCTCGCGCGCTGTGGACGACATCGTCATGGTTCTTGAAGGGAACGCAGCCGAACTTGAAGCCCGTGCCCGTCGTAACCAGGACAGCGGCGCCGGCGGCGAGGACATTGCAGGGATGCTGTTCATCGCCGTATGGGCTTTGCTGTTTTTCGGCGGCTTCGCATTTGCCGTCCTGCCGCGGATGTTTGGCAGAAAGCTTGGCCCCGGACGGTATGAGTGGCTGGGCATGACATTCACCTACAGCCGTGGTTCGGGAAGGTCGGGTGGCGGCTGGTCGTCGGGCGGTTCGTCCGGCTGGTCCGGGGGCTCTTCGGGCGGCGGATTTTCCGGGGGCGGCGGGTCGTCCGGCGGCGGCGGTTCCTCGGGGAGCTGGTAAATGGCAAAGACGATGACACAGGCCGAACACGACCGCATCACGCTGGCGATCCGGCAGGCCGAGGCGACGACGTCGGGCGAGATATTCTGCGTCGTGGCGCGGTCCAGCGACAGCTACTTCTTTTCCTCCGCCCTTATCGTCGTGGCGTCCATGCTGGGCGTCAGCCTGGCAGTGGGTTTGCTGCTCGAGGCCTGGTGGCTGGACATCCGTCTGCCGCTTTTCGTTGGCGCGCAGATACTGGCTCTGGCGGCCGCACTTGGCCTGATCTACGCGATCCCGGCGTTGCGCTTCCGGCTGGCGCCGCGCCGCTGGCAGTATATGCGCGCCCATGACAATGCGCTGAAGCAGTTCCTGGGGCGCAATGTGCACCTGACGGCGAAGCGCACGGGCGTCCTGATATTCGTGTCGCTGGCCGAACGCTATGCCGAGATCGTCGCCGACGCCGGCATCAACGAAAAAGTGCCGCAGCCTGTCTGGAACGACATTGTGGCCGGACTGATCGACCATGCCCGGCAGGACCGGGTGGCCGACGGCTTCGTCGCCGCCATCGAAGGCGTAGCTATCCTGCTGTCAACGCATTTTCCGGCGCAATCCAACGACGTGAACGAACTGGACGACCACCTCGTGGAACTCTGAACCAGGGTCTGAACGCGTTTCCATCCGATCCTGCACGCGCTCTGGCCTGTGGGCCGTCCGCAAAGGACGGCAATAGACGCTTGCCAGAGAGTCTCGCTGGCGTTTATGGTTAACAAATCATGAACACGATGACGATCGGCATCAGGAAGGCTGAACCCCGCGACGCGCAGTCGATAGCCGATGTGCATCATCAGGCCTGGCAGGGAGCCTACAGCGGCATTATTCCGCATCGCGCCCTGGGCAAGATGATCAACCGGCGCGGCGCGGAGTGGTGGGCGAACGCCATTCGCCGTGCGGCGACGGTGCTGGTGGTGGAAATCGGCGGCAAGCTTGCAGGCTACGCCACGATCGGCAGGAACCGGGCGCGCGAACTGACGCAGCAGGGCGAGATCTACGAGCTCTATCTGCGGCCGGAATACCAGGGCATCGGGCTCGGCAGCCGGCTGTTTGCGGCAGCCAGGGAGAGGCTGGCCGATTCCGGACTGGCCGGCATGGTGGTCTGGGCGCTGGAGGACAATGCCGGCGCGCTGTCCTTCTACGAGGGCGCAGGCGGCCGCGATGTCGCCGAAGGCGTCGAGATTTTCGACCACAAGGCGCTGAAGAAAGTGGCCTTCGTCTGGGACTGATTTCCAGCTGACACATTGCGTCCGGCGCGTCCTGCCGCTATCGGTCCTGAACCGCCAGAGGGACGCAGCATCCATGCGCATTGAAGCCATCGCCATCGGCAAGAACCCGCCGGAAGACGTCAACGTCATCATCGAGGTTCCGATCGGCGGCGAGCCGATCAAGTACGAGATGGACAAGGAGGCCGGAACGCTGTTCGTCGACCGCTTCCTGCACACCTCGATGCGCTATCCGGGCAATTACGGCTTCGTGCCGCACACGCTGTCGGGCGACGGCGATCCCATCGACGTACTGGTGTGCAACACGCGCGCCCTGGTGCCGGGCTGCGTCATCAATGTGCGGCCGATCGGCGTGCTGGTGATGGAGGACAATGCGGGCGAGGACGAGAAGATCATCGCCGTGCCGTCGCCGAAGCTGACGCTGCGCTACGAGTCGGTCACCGAATACACGCAGCTGCCCGACATCACGCGCCAGCAGGTTCAGCACTTCTTCGAGCACTACAAGGATCTGGAGCCCGGCAAATGGGTGAGGATCGGCGGCTGGTACGATGCCGCCACGGCGCAGAGAATGATCACCGAAGCGATCGAGCGCGGGGCGAAGACGTCCTGACAGGCGCTAAAGCGCCGCGTTCGAACGGAGCCATGCGCCCCGCTTCAAGTCCTTTTTCGATGCATGTCGTCAAACCGGGTCCGCTCTTGGGCAACATGCATCAGTTGCCGCGGCGGAAGTCCGGCATGGGGCTGCCGACGGCCAGAGGCTGATTCGAGCCGCAGACGAAATCGCGCATGTTCGTCGCGGATCCCCCGTGCCGCTTCATTGGCCTGCGGATGACCGCTCGCCAGAACCAGGCCGACGG
The DNA here is from genome assembly GCA_046594775.1 of Rhizobiaceae bacterium. GTDB lineage: Bacteria > Pseudomonadota > Alphaproteobacteria > Rhizobiales > Rhizobiaceae > CAMYMG01. Next base: position 3,462 of record JBKJRE010000396.1, read on the forward strand.
TGCAGCTGTCGCGGGCCACGGGCTGGCCGACTTTCGAGACGATGAGAACCTCGATCTTTTCACCGCCATCGCCCGTCTAAACCCGAGCGCCGATGGATCGTGGCGGAAGGAACGGCCCTGTCGTGCAGGCTCTCGAGCCGCCTGACCGCTTGAGTTGGAAGAAACTAGAGCGCTTCAAGGTTAGATTGAAGCGATTCTGTTTCCTCGATGGCGTGGCGATCCGCTAGGAAGGCGACGCAGTCGCGATGTGGAGCATCGGGCAAGTTGCCTGACACCGCGGG
>JBKJRE010000568.1:0-8103 GCA_046594775.1 Rhizobiaceae bacterium
CCGGAAAATACCGATCCCGCACGATGCCGTGCTCTACCGCCAGCGCCACAAGATCGAGATCATGTTCGGTAGGCTCAAAGACTGGCGGCGCATCCACACCCGCTACGATCGATGCGCTCACACCTTCATGTCCGCCATCTGTATCGCCGCAACCGTCATCTTCTGGCTCAATCAATGAGTCCTGAGCCTAGGCCATGCACCGCGTTTATGAGCGCATGATCTAGTTCGTTGAAATCTGTGCGTCCCTGATTTCAAGGACTTTAGACCTCGTCGCCAGAGTCATCTCGGCGATACGCTGACCAAACAGGCGTGCTGTTTCAAGATCCCCTGGCAGCATTTCTTCGACGCTGGCGTCCGCAGGAGATTGCGTCATCGCTCCTGAGAAGGCACCGAGGTAATTGATATCGTTTCGGGTCGACGCCTTCTTGCTGGCCGGTAGCATTCCCGTGCCGACCCAGATCATCCCGTGTTGCATGGCGAGGGTAATCATATAGGCGATGCTGGAATGCTTGTCGCCATTCATGGCGGCAGAATTCGTGAACGCCGCCGCCACTTTATCCTTCCAGCCTTGGCTCGACCAGATCCCGGATGTGGCCTCGGCAAATCTTTTGAATTGCCACGAGACGGTGCCCATGTATGTCGGTGATCCGAATATTATCGCGTCAGCGGCGTTAAGACTGTCGAAGTCCTTGGAAGGCAAAACGCCGTCGGCGCCGATGGTAATCAGCTCCGGGCTGACGCCCGCAACTCTCTTGGCCCCATAAGAGACCGCCTCGGCGGCGCGCTGCGTGTGCCCGTGGCCGGAGTGATAGATCACTACGAGACTGACCAAGTGACACCTCCTTCAGACGAGATCGGATAGGAGTGGCGGCGCAAAGCGCTTCGCAGCACCGGTAGGTTGTTTGACTCAGGGAATTTGGCCTACGCGTCGAACTCACCGTCCCAAAGTGTCGATGACCAGCTGTGCTGTGACGGAGCCAGAATATTGCTGCTGTCCGGTGATCAGGTTTCCATCGCGCACTGCGAAGGGCTTGAACATCGCGTTGACGATGAAGTTGGTATCCGCGATCTTTTTGGCTTCGTCCTCGATCCAGAATGGCTGGATTCTTTTGCCGACAAAACTATCGGCATAGCGTTCTTCCGAATTGGCAAAGCCGGTCCACGTCTTGCCTTTGACCAGCAGGTCGCCATTGGACAGGCGGGTCTTCAACAACACGCACGTTCCGTGGCAGACAACGGCAAGGATCTTTCCGGACTCATACGCTTTCGCCAGAAGGGTGTGAAGGTTGGCGTCGTCGATCATCGTAATCATGGGGGATGCGCCGCCTGCCACAAAGACGGAATCGTAGTCATCGAGACTAATGTCTGCGACAGATCGCGTACCTCTCAGTTGCCCTGCATGTTCGTCTGAATTCTTGAAGCCAAGTGAAATCAGATCGCCCGCGGAATATCCGCTTGGGTCATCTGGATCTGAGAGCATATCCGGAACGAGGTCTCCACCCTGAGGCGATACGATGTCGATTGCATAGCCCGCTTCGGTGAATAGCCAATACGCATGGGTCAACTCCGCCCACCAGAAGCCGATCGCCAATCCCGTGACAGGAGACGTCGTCGGGTTTGCCGCTATCATCAAGATGCGGACCTTGCGAAAGGTGTCGATGGTTACGGACATAAGTCCTCCTTAGATTGGAAAAGTTGTGATGCTGCCATCCAGCAGGATTGTCCGAGGTTTCGCGTGGATAAGGTGACCCAAATGAATAAGGAACCAGGCGGGGACTACTGCTTGACGTCGGCCGACTGAACTTTCGAGCGCCATTCTTCGTCGACCTTGGCGGCCTGCGAACCCGTGCAGTCCTGCCCACCGGCTGGCTCGGCCATATACTCGTGGTAGACAATTTTGTTGCCGCTGGCCGATGCCCGCGTCTTGACCAGCACCGTGTTCAAGACCTGCCCGTATTGGGGCACCTGAGCCTCGGTTGTCATGACGAAATGCACATCGTCCTTTGCCTCTTCGGGATGAAAGGCATAGATGGCGCACACCTGTACGGGCCGCAGATAGCTTTCGCCCTTGCCCAGGTTTTCGTGCAGGAACGTCAGGGTCTTGATGAAGCCATTTCCCCCGAGGTCGCCGGCCTCCATGAACGGCTGGCTCTGGAAAACGGCAGCGTCTGGCCAATATACTGAAGCCGCGAGCTGTTTGAGCGCCGCCATGTCGCCGCTTTCCGTGGCATTCTGGAAACCGTTGACGACACGCAATATCCCATCGGCTGCACTCCCAGCCGCTGCGACGGCCTCCTGAGGCCCGTACATCTCCGTGCCTTGGAGTTGTGGTTCTTCCGCACACGCGGCGGCGGATAGCGCCAAAGCCACCGCGAGAACGCTACTTTTGGCAACAATCTGATTTATCACGGCGCGATTCCTCCAAAACCAACTGACCTTCTCGCTTTTAGAACTTGCCACCTTTCCCGCTATAATGGAAATTGACTTATTCAATGTGCGGAATAGTCTATGTTTATGAGTCAGCCACCGATCCAACTGAACAAACTTCTTGTGCTTGCGGAGATTTTCGAAGCCGGCAGCATTACCGGAGCCGCCATGCGTTTGGGGCGGACACAGCCTTCCGTCACGACCACGCTCAACGAACTGCGGGCGTTCTACGGAGATCCGTTGTTTGTCCGTCATGGCAACAAGATCAAAGCCACCGGCTTTGCTGAAAGTCTGACCGAGCCGCTGCTGGCTTGGCGACGAGGCGGGGAAGTGCTTCTGGCGCGACGGCACAGTTTCGTTCCAGGCGAAACGTCACGCACATTTCGAATTCGCGCATCAGACTATCATCATGCCGTCTTCGGATCGCGGATCGCCCAAGCGATCGCGCCATGGTCGCCGAAGTTGTCAGTTGAATTTGTGCAGCCAACCGCCTCAGTGCCGCTTGACCTGCGCAAGGACCGCATCGACCTCGCGTTCCACATCGGCCCCCGCCCGCCCGAGGAATTTCTGGGGCGCGTGGTCTTGACGGATCCTTATTGCGTCCTGTTCGATCCCTCGATGAGGGCAGCACCCGGGACACTCGAGGAATTTGCATCGGCGCATTTCATCCTCGCTTCCCCGACAGGGTCAGGCGCGAGTGTCGTCGACAGCTATCTCAGGAAAAAGTCTCGCAGCCGCAAGGTTGTTATCCGCACGCCACAGATTTTCGACGCGCCACGTCTCCTGGCTGGAACGGCGTTCATAACCGTTCTTCCGTGGACGGCGTGCGATGCGGCGGTGCGCGCTTTTGGGCTGCAAAGAGCGAAACTTCCGTTCCGCGCGCGCCCTGTCATTACCCACATTGTATGGGAGAGAAGGTTTGCGGACGATCCCGCCGTTCAATGGATGGTCGATGCGATCGTTGGAAACGACGCGGATGAAGCAGCGCCCGGCGACCAACCTTAGCATGGTCCGCCGATCGGACCTATGGCCGAGCTTCGCATCACATCGCGCCACCGGCGGCGAATGGCGGAGGGAAGGGGACTGGAATCCAACCTTCTCCAGTCTAAGTCATTGTTTTTCATTTGAATTAAAAGCCACTACCAGCGTGCGCTCAAGCGGGGGCAGCTTCGACTGTTGTCATCGGAAGATTCCTATCTGGTCAAAGTAGTCCGGCCCAACGGCAGACCGGTCAAGAAAATGTCGTTTTAGTCGGAGACAGCGGCAGAGAACTGGCATCAGTGAGAGCACGTGTTCTGACGATGAAAAGTTTCCTGCTACGACAACCATGCAAATCTTTCCGGAGCTGCGCGGGTGGATTCCCTATGCGAGCTGACGTATTGGTCAGCTACACCGTTGGGATGAGGCCCGCGCCCATAGTTGGTTGCGGGCCACTGCTGTACGATGATAAAGACTGCGAAAGCTTGAGGGTTGAATGTTCGGAAGTGCGGCAGCCCGACCCAAAGACCTGGCCATGATGCGGCAGGTGCTCGATGACTATTGTCGCGATCAGGAACTGGCAAAGGCGGGGCTCATGCGCGAAGCCATCGCCGAACGGATCGTGATGCTGTTCGAAAGCGGCCTGAAGGATCCTGATTCTATCATGAAAGCGCTGACTGTCGGTCGCGCCGACAAGTAGTTATTGAATTCGTCCTCGCGAAAACAGGCTCCCCCTGCCTTGTGTCCTTCAATTGCTAAACTTGAGTGGACCTCAGTCGTGCGCGCTAAGAATTGGCGTTTTCGATCAAGGCCGGGATTAGGGCGGGGCGTTGATTCACTGGGTTGCGGTCAAACCCGAATGCGCCAAATCCGACCCGAATGCGCCAAAATTGTGCGAAGCGTCGCACTCCTGCCATAAACCCAAGGTCTTGCGCCTAGGTTCGCGTCGATCTCGGGGATTTCATGGCCACTACAGCACAACATCTGAAACCGCTCCTCTGGGAGCCGAAGAACCTCATTCGTGCGATCGAAGCTGCGGGGGTAACCCTATGGTCGTGGAACGTGGACACTGATGCCCTGGCGATGGATGACAGCGCCTACGATTTGTGGGGCATACAGCGCGGCACCGATGTGCAGTTTGAAGACCTGTCGGCTAATATCCACCCTGCCGATCGCGACCGCGTGCGCGCCGCGTTCAACGCCACTCGTGCCATCGTCGGCCCTTACGAGATCGATTTTCGCATCACGATCGGAGAGGAACTGAAATGGATATCCGCCCGAGGCCAGGGCGACGATGCTGGTATGGTCAAACGGATCATGTTCGGCATCTTCATCGACGTGACCGGCCGAAAGCAGGCGGATGAGGGCCGCGAGCTTCTGGCGGGAGAGATGAGCCATCGCGTCAAGAACCTGCTCAGCATTGCCGCCGGCCTCACCGCCATCACTTCACGCTCGACATCGACGACCAATGACATGGCGCGCGAGCTGACATTGCGACTGACGGCACTGGGGCGTGCCCATGATCTGGTGCGGCCGGTGCCCGGCCAGACCGAGGCTGCTTCGGCACTGCTGGGCGACCTCATCACGGTCCTGCTTGCGCCCTATGACGATCTCGGCGCCTTCAGCGGACGGATCCGGGTGTCGGTACCAAGAATGAGCGTCGGTGAGTCGTCAACCACGGTCCTTGCGCTCATCATCCATGAACTGGCGACCAACTCACTCAAATATGGTGCCCTGTCGGTGGATACGGGCACACTCGACGTTTCATGCTCAGCGCATGACGAAGCCTTCACGATTGTCTGGACAGAAAGTGGAGGTCCATCAGTCAAAGCGCCGACAACTGCCCGAGGCTATGGCAGCAAGTTGCTTGAGCGCAGTGTCACGGGGCATCTGCGCGGCGCAATTTCCTACGAGTGGGCAAAAGACGGTCTTGTCGTCACGCTGCAGGTGAATCCGGAGCGGATAGCTCAATGACGACTCTGTAGTGAAGATCCTGCGAAACAATTTGGGCCGAACAGGAAATGCTGATGCCGGCGCCCCCTATCTTGTTAAAAGGTCGCACAGTGATGCGGCTATCGCGGCATGGTCGTACGGCTTGGCGTAGAACAGGCTGCCTTCGGGAAGATCCTTGAGGGCCACCGCGCGATGGCCCGACGTCACGACTATTCTGATCGGCGGCCAGCGGTCGCGGACGGCAGCGGAAAGCTTGAGTCCGTCCATGCTACCCGGCATGTCGACATCCGTGAACATCACCTGGATCTCGTCATTTGCTTCCAGGATGGCGATAGCTTCGTCGGCATGTGCAGCTTCGAAAACCTGGAACCCTTCGCCTGAGAGGTAGTCTACCAGGTCCATGCGGATCAGGAATTCGTCTTCGACCACCAAAACCGTTATCGCAGACGACATCAAATCTCACCACTCGTCCCAGACCGCTGTCCAGTAATGCGCAGGAGCATGGAAGGCTCCATAAACATTATTCAATGCAAGCGTTTGCCGCAAAGGCCACCACGAGAGGATTCGCGCGACCAGCGCGCACTGGCGATAATCCACACTATGATGAGCTACCACGACTGGAAGGGACGCCTGACACTCTGTGGGAGGTCCAGCATTAATTCGGTGTTTACAGGTTGGCGGCATGGTTTCGAGCGAAATCATTTGCAGACACAGGGGTAGTCAGCAGTCGAGGAGCCAAGCATGACACCCATACTCGAATCGAAGGGTTTCGCAGCCGCCGTCATCGACGCCTTGGCATCGCATTTGTGCGTCGTGGATCGGGATGGCGTCATCATTGCCGTCAACCGCGCCTGGGAGAATTTCAAACGTCAGAATTCCGCTGGGTTTCTGCGCTCCGATGTAGGCACGCATTATCTCAGGATCTGCCGAAGCGCGGCTGGCCCTGGGTCCGATGAAGCCGAACCTTTCGCGGTTGGCGTCCAGTCCGTGCTTAACGGCAAGACCGAGCTGTTTGAGATGGAGTATCCCTGTCATTCGCCGACGCAGAACCGCTGGTTTCTGGGGCGTGTAACGCCGCTAAAGGCAGAACAGGGCGGCGCCGTCATATCCCACCTCAACATCACGGACCGCAAGCTCATGGAACTGGAGCTGGCCCGCCTGGCGGCCACCGATCCGCTGACCGAGCTGCCGAATCGGCGCTTCTTCGTGCAGACAGCAAACCGTGAACTGGAGCGGGTACGTCGTTTTGGCGGTTCGGTTTCCGTCATTATGCTGGATGTGGACCACTTCAAATCAGTGAACGATACGTACGGTCATGCCTTGGGCGACGAAGCGCTTCGGTGTCTGACCCGAGTATGCAAAGAGTTAATCCGCCAGATCGATGTGCTCGCGCGTTACGGCGGGGAAGAGTTCGTCATCCTGCTGCCTGGAACGGAGGAGGCGGCCGCATCCAGCGTTGCGGAAAAACTGCGCAGCGCGATTGCCGATATGCCCGTGAGTGACGGCCGGAACCACATCAAACTTACAGCCAGCTTCGGGGTGGCTCAGCTCCGACCGGGCGATCAAGGTATCGAGGCAGGGCTTGCCCGCGCTGACACCGCCCTCTATGCAGCGAAGCATTCTGGAAGGAACTGCGTCAAGAGTTTCGCGGCAGTCGAACGCGAGGCTGGCAGGCTTAGCGCCTGACAAATCCGCATCCGAGCCGCCCGATCAAGATATGCCCTCATCCACTGCAGCCATTACATTTCCACAGTGCATCGCCGCGATAGAAGTTGCTAGACGGGAGCGGCCACCCCGAGAGGGACTTAGGGGTGGCCGTCCGACTTTTCGTGGAGCTACGCCTTAAGGAAGGGCATAGCTGCAGCTAGGACTTCTTCCTTGGTCTTCGGCTCGTCGAATGCGCCGTCCCAAGCCTTTTTGCCGCCAATTCGCCGAACCTGCGCGGCATGGCGCGCCTCGACCGAGTGAATTTGGAGCGCTGCGGTTAGGATGTCATCGTTTTCCATAAGATTGCCGGCCTGGCCCTTGTACGCAGCCACCCCGAGATCTTCGAAGGTCTGCGACAAAGTCAGGAAGGTTTCGAAGTTCGAGAACACGTCGGCATATTTTCCGCCAGCGGTGAAGTCAGCCTCAGGTCGCTTGACGGCGGCTGCGCCCAGAGCTCCAGACAGGAACTTGACATGTTCGGCTTCATGCAGACCGATCTGTTGGAAGACAGCTTCATGCTCCTTGGGAATGAAGTTCTTTTCCAGCGCTGAACGATAGAACGCATCCTCGATATGTTCGAGGGTTAGCGCGAAGTTCAATGTATCGACAATCTGCTGCGGCAGACCTGCCGCAAAGACCTGCTTGGATGCGGCGGCCAGTATCAGCGGAGCCGAAGCAAGCGAACCGAGTGACAATGCTGCATTTGCGAACAGGCCGCGACGGCTTGTAACAAGACGGCTAGCCAAATCGGGATCAAGGCTGCCGAGGATAGTGGAGGTGTTCGTGTTCATGATCATTCCTCCTAGATGCTGTTCGCCGTGACTTCTGTCTTGATGAACGGACCAGCGGCCGCGAGAACCTTTGCAGGATCAAGCGCCCCATCGAGGCCATTCTTGTCGACCACATCAGGTCCAGCGAATGCAACGCTACCGGGCTGGAGCAGATCGCGGATCGTGGCTGCATGGCGCGCTTCGACCGATACGATGCGGCCGGCAGCGAGCAGGTAATCGCCATTTTCGAGCAACTTGCCCGCGCCGT
>JBKJRE010000615.1:0-5048 GCA_046594775.1 Rhizobiaceae bacterium
GTGCGCAGATCGTCGCCGAGCCCGGCTACCAGCGGGCCTTCCGGCCCGACGACGACCAGGTCGATCGATTTTTCGTGGCAGAAGTCGATGACCGCGGCGTGGTCGGCGATATCGACAGAGACAATGTCAGCTTCATGCGCGATTCCCGGGTTGCCCGGAGCGGCATAGAGCCTGGTCAGCATCGGCGATGCGGCGAGCTTCCAGGCAAGCGCATGCTCGCGGCCACCCGAACCAATCAACAGAACATTCATGCCGCCAGACCTCGCACCGCCGCCGCCCAAGTGCCACACCCGGTAGGGCGGACGCCGCGGAGGGTCAAGCGCCGCAGCCGGTCATCAACGACAATTCGCCTGCTTGACGGTTGCGTGCGCGGCTGGCACTGCACGAAGATGGACGAGGTTCAATCGAAACACGGCCAGGGGCGCGTCGCCGACGCGCCGAGCGGCCACTGGGTTTACCGCGTGCTGCCGAGATGGCTGTGGCCCTATGCACAGCTGGCGCGCTGGGACCGCCCCATAGGCTGGCAGTTGCTGTTGTGGCCGTGCTGGTGGTCGGCCGCGCTCGCGGCCAGCGCCTACGCCCGTCCGGACGACCGACTTGCGACGCTGCTGCCGTCAATCTGGACGCTGCTGCTGTTCATGATCGGCGCCATCGCCATGAGAGGCGCTGGCTGCACCTATAATGATCTGGTCGACGCCAGGATCGATGAACGGGTTGAACGCACGCGCTCGAGGCCGCTTCCATCAGGTCAGGTCTCTCGCAGGCAGGCGTGGCTGTTTCTTGTGTTGCAGGCTCTGGCGGGACTTCTGGTGCTTCTGCAGTTCAACAGCTTCAGCATTCTGACCGGCATCGTGTCGCTCGGGATCGTCGCGATCTATCCATTCATGAAGCGCTTTACCAACTGGCCACAGCTGGTGCTCGGCCTGGCGTTTTCGTGGGGCGCACTGATGGGCTGGACGGCAGAATTCGCAGACATCGGCCGTCCGGCCATTCTGCTTTACCTCGGTTCGATCTTCTGGGTGATCGGCTACGACACCATTTACGCCCATCAAGACAAGGAAGATGACGCGGTGGTCGGGGTGAAGTCGACGGCCCTGCTGTTTGGTGACAGCACCAAGTCGTGGCTGATCGGTCTCTACGCTGGCGCTCTAATCCTGATGGCCAGCGCCTTCTCGGCGGCGCAAGTGCCAATGCCGGCGATGGCCGGGCTGCTGGCGGCCGGCGCGCATATGGCGCGCCAGATCATTTTTCTCGATATTCACGATCCGGATCAGTGCATGCGCATGTTCAGGTCCAACAACGTGGTTGGCTGGCTGATCTTCCTCGGCCTGATCGGCGGCGCCGCATGGACGGCGCTGAAGCCGATGATCTAGGGTCTGCGCCAGTTATCCGCGGGCGATAATTTCCTGACCGTCGATGACCAGACGCATGCCGAGATTGCCAGGCTTGCGGCGGACGAGGAAAAAAGGCCGGCGCGCGGCCCGGCGCTTGCGGCGATCCTGCGCCGGCAGCGCCTTGATGGCCTCGCCCAGCGATTCCTCCAGCGTCCTGGCGACGCCGTCAGCCTCGATCAGCAGCATGGAAAGGCGGTAGGCGTCGGCCCAGGCGCGCCAGTCGGCCGCAACGTCTTCGAGATTGTTGGCGACCAGCAGCGGCACTGACAGCATCGGGTCGTTGTGAAGAAGTTCGAGCGTGACGGTGACGTTGCCGTCCTCGTCCTCCAACGCGCGGGCCGCGACGCCGCGGAAGGCGTTCGCGGGAAGCACCACGGTTGCCGGAAGCCCGCTCATCTGAAGCAGGCGGCGGACGATGGCGCCACGCTGGTCGATGGTGAAGGTGACATCCCCGAAACTGTCGCATGTTGCATAGGTGACCACCTGGGGCAGGCGGAAAGGGTCGAGCCGCATGTTGCGTCCCGCCCAGACTGGCTTCAGTCCGGTACTCATGTCGATGCCTCTTCCTGTCTCTCCTGAGAGCCGGTGTTCCGGTTCTCACGGACCGGTTTTCCCGGTCTCGTTATGGCTTCGACAGTAGCGCGAGGTCCTTACCGCCGCGCTTAAGAAAGTCGGTTAAATTTTGCTGATCTTGGCGATGGTTAGCGGAATCCACCGACCGCAACGTGTTGGCAGGCTTCGTTTACAACACCTTACCAGGGTTCATGATGCCCGCCGGATCGAAGGCTGCCTTGACCCGCCACATCAGGTCGATGGCGACGGGTGGCGCGGTGGCCAGAAATTCGTCGCGCTTCAACTGGCCGATGCCATGCTCGGCCGAAATCGAACCGCCGAAATCCCTCACGACATCGTGCACCGCCTTGTTCATGGAGCTGTAGAGTCCGAGATAGGCCTTTGCATCCGCACCGACGGGCTGCGAGATATTGTAATGCAGATTGCCGTCGCCCATGTGGCCGAAACATACGATGCGCGCATCCGGCGATACCGAGGCCACGGCCTCGGCGGCGCGCGCGAGGAACCGCGGTATCGACGCCAACGGAACCGAAATGTCGTGCTTGATCGAAGCGCCCTCTGGCTTTTGGGCGTCCGACAGATTTTCGCGCAGCGCCCAGAAGGCCTCCGCCTGAGCCAGGCTTGCGGCGATCACCGCGTCGCCTGCCAACCCCGACTCCAGCCCGGAGGCGAGAATCTCCTCGATCAGGCTTCTGGCGTCCTCCGCTGAACGGCCGGACGAGATTTCAACGAGTGCCTGCCACGGCCATTCGGCTTCCAGCGGGGCAACCGCTCCCGGCGTGTATCGCATGACGAAGTCGAGCGGCGTCCTGCCGATCAGCTCGAAGGCCGTCAAAGCGCCGCCGGCCCGATCGCTGGCCAGGCCGAAAAGCGCAAGCGCCGCCTCGGGCGACTTCAGGCCGACCCAGCCGACCTCTCGCCCCTTGGGTTTGGGAAACAGCTTCATCACAGCCGCTGTTATGATGCCCAGCGTTCCCTCGGCCCCGATAAACAGGTTTTTCAGATCGTAGCCGGTATTGTCCTTCTTGAGCTTGCGCAGGTCGTCCAGCACCTCGCCGGTCGGCAAGACGACCTCGACGCCGAGGCAAAGCTCGCGCGTGTTGCCATAGGCGAGCACGGCGGTGCCGCCGGCATTCGACGAGAGATTGCCGCCGATCTGGCAGGACCCCTGCGAGGCCAGCGACAGGGGAAACAGGCGATCGGCGGCATCTGCCGCCTGGTGCAAGGTCTCGAGCACTACGCCGGCCTCGACCGTCACGGTATTCGACAGCGGATCGACCTCACGCACCCGATTGAGCCGCGACAGCGACACCACGATCTCACGACCCGACCCATGCGGCACCTGACCGCCGACAAGACCGGTGTTGCCGCCCTGAGGTACGACGGGCGTGCCTGTGTCGGTCGCGAGCGCCAGGATCCGGCTGACCTCATCGACGCTGCCGGGCCTGAGCACCAGCGGCGAACGGCCGGGATAAAGGCCTCGCAACTCATGCACATAGGGGGCGATTTCGGCTGGCAGGCGCACGGCATGTGCGGGTCCGACTATTGCCTCGAACCTGTCGAGCAAGGCGTGAGCAAGCCGGGCGCCTTCAGAAGACATATGCCGGCTACGCCTCACCATGAATGAGCGTACGGGGCGCAGCAGCACGGCTCAACCGGTCGTTGATCGCCTCGCCCAGACCGACATTCGGAATGGGTACGACGGCGATCGTCGCGGCGCCGCTGCTGTCGAGCGCCTGAAGGTCGGAAAACAGGTTGCTTGCCGCCTCGCGAAGATCGCCCGACGCAGACAGATTGCGCATGGCGACGGCCACACCGGCATTGTCGGGCTGATGCTCCCCGAAGGCCAGCAGCGCTTCGCCAGGTTTGACTTCCGTGGCGTTCACCCTGACGGTCGCCGCAGGTGCATAATGCGATGCAAGCATGCCGGGCGCTTCGACACCGGCGCCGGCGCCGCGTATCAACTGCCGGTGGATTGCAACCTCGATGACTTCCGCTGCTATGCCGCCAGGGCGCAGCAGGCGAACGCTGGAGCCCTCGACCTTGAGGATCGTCGATTCAAGGCCAACGGGGGTGGCGCCGCCATCGACGATCAGGCGAATCCTGTCGCCCAGGTCAGCCGCCACGGCTTCGGCCGTCGTTGCAGATATTCTGCCCGACGAATTGGCGCTGGGAGCGGCCAGCGGGCGACCGAGCCTGCCAATCAGCGCGGCGCCGAAACCAAGCGGCATGCGCAGGGCAATTGTATCCAGCCCGGCGGTGACAAGAGGATGGATGCCATGGCCTGGCGCAAGCGGCAGAACCAGCGTCAGGGGCCCCGGCCAGAACAGGGCTGCGAGCTTCTCCGACAGTGAATCGAAGCTTGCGATGCGCATCGCCATCGACATGCCCGCGACATGCGCGATCAGGGGATTGAAGCGAGGCCGGCCCTTGGCCTCGAATATGCGGGCGACGGCTTCGCCATTCGTCGCGTCGCCGGCAAGGCCATAGACGGTCTCGGTGGGAATGGCGACAATCTCGCCAGCTTCAAGCAAGGCCAGCGCATCCGGGATCGCGTCGTTGATCTTCAGGATTTTCGCCACGCGCGCCTTCCGGTTCCAACGTTCGTAGCTATCGCGCGGGGCGCACAGGAGCAAGTGCCCCGAAGGCACGATTCTGTTAATCGGTAAAATGCTACAGTAGGCCGCAAGTCGACTTAAACCGGATCCTGGCAGAATTGCATCCGGACCATGCGGAAAGCCGGAACGGAGCAACAAGCCATGCGCCTGATCGCAGCCCTTGCCCTGACAACGGCGATAGCCGCCGGCGAAGCACATGCTTCGTCCATTGTCATTCTCGATGACGGCCAGCACATTGCCGGACCGTCCATCGTGGCAATCGGCGAGACCCCCGGCGGCTCCACCGTCCAGATGCAAGACAAGGCGGGCGGATCCGGCGCAAGCCTGTCGATGGTCGGCCTGACGTCTCCCTCGATTGATCTGCTGAATGAACCGCTGGGAATGGCGACGCCTTCCGTGGTCGTGCTCGGCGGGCCGATGCTGGGTGCCGCGGAGGACGCGATTGCCGACCCTCCCGCGCCGG
>JBKJRE010000302.1:0-3923 GCA_046594775.1 Rhizobiaceae bacterium
GGTTCGGTCGCTTTCGAGGTAAAGGATCTTGATCAGCTGCTGGGTGATCGTCGAGCCGCCCTGAACCACCTCACCGGCCCGCATGTTGCGCAGGGCCGCGCGCGCGATGCCCCGCAGGTCGACGCCGCCGTGATCGAAGAAGCGGCGGTCCTCGATGGCGATCACCGCGTTGACGAGATCGTCGGGTAAGTCCTTGCGCCCCGCATAGGCGCCACGCATCGCCCCCTGGCTCACCAGCTGTTCGCCGTCGGCCGTTTCCAGCACCACCACCGGCTCCAGCGTGCCGTCGGCGATGGCCTGCCACGGCACGTCGCGCAGCGCCCACACCATCAGCCCGGCAAAGAGCAGAAGACCGGCCAACCCTGCGCCGCCGAGCGCCAGCCACAGCCTTCTCCGCCTGCCGGTTCCCGTCTGCCCGTTGCACGGCTGCCGTTGGCGCACCAGAGTTCTGGCCCTGCCCGGCAGGTCGGAGAGTGAAGCGGCGGCTGCCGACAGAAACTGTCCGGCGGCGGGCAACTCGGTGCGCTTCAGTCTGCGGCGCAGGCGGCGCATCGCTACCGCGGCGCGGCGTCTCGCAAGCGCCGTGGCGACCGACATCTCGTCGCGCAGTGCGCCGCCTAGATCGCCAAATGCCTGCTTTGTCCGGCCAAAGCCCTCGCCGCCGCTTTCGGGTGCACGCGAAGCGTCCGGCGTGGACGCGCGCGCCGGCTGCTTTCGTTTCGCCTTGTCTTTCCTGGAAGCATCGGTCGATTCCCCCATGCCCTACCTTTCACCGGCAATAGCCGCCCCCACAAGGCGTCGTCGTCCACTCACGACCTAGCGCTTCCGGCGAAAAAGAAAAGGCCTGCGGCCCCGGCGCGCGGCCGTTTTCGCCAGGCAGCGCCGGTGCATCAGTCGGCCTGACTCCACTATTGCGTTTTGCGTCATGCGAAATCTGATCTATTGTTGCGCCAGCCAGATTGGGAGGAGGGTGCGGATGGAACTCAACCGGAGAGAATTGGTGCTGGGAGGACTCGCAGCGGTGGCGTGGGGCTCGGGCATGTCTTCCGCCCAGGCGGCGACCTCATCCTATTTTGACGGAACGGCGGTTGACAACGGCGTCACCTACAAGAAGACCAACTTCGCCAAGATCGACAAGAAGTGGCACAAGCAGATCGTCAAGTACAAGAGCAGCGAGCCGGCCGGCACGGTCGTCGTCGACACTCTGCATCACTTTCTCTACCTGATCATCGAAAACCAGACCGCCATCCGCTACGGCGTCGGCGTCGGGCGCGAGGGCTTTCAGTGGTTCGGTCGCGCCAATGTGGACCGAAAGGCGTTGTGGCCGAAATGGACGCCACCGCCCGAAATGATCGAACGCCATCCCGATCTTCCAGCCTTCGTCGATGGCGGCTCGCCAAAGAATCCGCTCGGGCCGCGCGCCATGTATCTGTTCCGCGACGGTGTCGACACCGGCTATCGCCTGCATGGCACGCTGGAGCCCTGGAGCATCGGCACGGACGCCTCGAGCGGTTGCATCCGGATGTTCAACGAGAGCGTGATAGACCTTTACCAGAGGTGTCCGATCGGAACCGCCGCGCAAGTCCTTCCGCACATTGCCGATCAGGCGCCAAAGGGATGAGCGCAGCCCCGATGACCGGTATCATGGCTTTTGCGCGCGCCGGCCTGATGGCCTGCTCGCTGGCGCTCGTCGCCTCCTGCACGTCGACCAGGCTGGAAACGCCCGGCGTCTCGCCCAATGCAGGTGGCCAGACCAACGATCCAGCCGCGGGATTCGCCAACATCCAGCCCGGCAGTGAGGAGGATTTCATCCTCAATGTCGGGCGTCGCACCTATTTCGCCAAGGGTTCCGCCGCCATCGATGACACCGCGCGGGTGACGCTCGACAATCAGATCGCGTTCCTCGCCAGATATCCCCGCTGGTACGCCAAGATCCAGGGCTTTGCCGACGATCCCGGCGGCGACGCGAAGATGGTGGCCCTGTCCCAGCAGCGCGCCGACGCTGTCATGAACTATCTGGTTGCTGGCGGCATCGACCGCAACCGCATGTGGTCGAAGGGCTACGGCAAGGAGCGCATCGTGCGCGATTGCACCGAAAGGGCCTGCCAGGTTCAGAACCGCCGCGTCATCACCAATCTGCGGGACTCCCGGGAAGAGTGAGGAGCAGGCCGCCCATACGGCGATCCCCCGACAAAGCGCGCCTTCGGGCGCGTTTTGCGTTCGAGCTTTCGGCCAAGCCGGCCACTGTCGGCAGTGGCGCCGCCATTGCTGGTCTTTCGGTGCCGAATCACTACATTGGAACGATGCCGGATTTTCCCGACGACATGCCGTTCTTCGACGAAGAGCCCCAGCCCCGCGCGGCTTCTGCGCCCATGGACAATGCGTCGCGCGGTCCATCGGGCATTGCGGCGCGCGCCATGGCGGCGCGCCAGGGGCACGACAGCCAGCCCGACTATCTCAAGGGCCTTAACGCCGCGCAGCGCCTCGCCGTTGAAACCACCGAGGGTCCCGTGCTGGTGCTCGCCGGCGCCGGCACCGGCAAGACGCGGGTCCTCACCACGCGCATCGCCCATATTCTCAGCCTCGGCCTCGCCTGGCCTTCGCAGATTCTGGCCGTCACCTTCACCAACAAGGCGGCGCGGGAAATGAAACTGCGAATCGGCCACCTCGTCGGCGAGGCGGTCGAGGGCATGCCATGGCTCGGCACCTTCCACTCGATCGGCGTAAAAATCCTGCGCCGCCACGCCGAGCTTGCCGGTCTGCGCTCCGACTTCACCATCCTCGACACCGACGACGTGATCCGCCTCATCAAGCAATTGATCCAGGCCGAAGGGCTCGACGACAAGCGCTGGCCGGCGCGCCAGTTCGCCATGATGATCGACGGCTGGAAGAACAAGGGCCTTGGCCCGTCCGAGATTCCGGAGGGTGACGCCCGCGCTTTCGCCAATGGCAGGGGGCGCGAACTCTACGCCGCGTATCAGGAACGGCTGAAGACGCTCAATGCCTGCGATTTCGGCGACCTTCTGTGCCACCCGATCCGCATCCTGCGCGCCAATCCCGACGTGCTGCAGGACTACCACAAGCGCTTCAAATACATCCTCGTCGACGAGTACCAGGACACCAACACCGCGCAATATATGTGGCTGCGCCTGCTCTCGCAGCGACCAAAACCGGCACGCACAGGCAATCTCCAACCGGCCGAGGGCCGCAAACCCGACCGGGCGTCGGGCGGTCAGGCCGCCCTCGCGGAGGCCAGCGAGCGAAGCGAGCGCTCGGCCGTGAGCGAAACGCAAGTCAACATCTGCTGCGTCGGCGACGACGACCAGTCGATCTATGGCTGGCGCGGCGCCGAGGTCGACAATATCTTGCGCTTCGACAAGGATTTCCCCGGCGCCACCATCATCCGGCTGGAATGCAACTACCGCTCCACCGCCCATATTCTCGGCGCCGCCTCGCATCTCATCGCCCATAATGAGGGCCGTTTCGGCAAGACGCTGTTCACCGAAAGAGACGATCCCGACGATGCCAAGGTCAATGTCCACGCCGCCTGGGACTCTGACGAGGAGGCGCGCGCCGTCGGCGAGGAAATCGAGCAGGCGCAGCGCCGCAAGCATGATCTGAACGACATGGCGATCCTGGTGCGCGCCTCGTTCCAGATGCGCTCGTTCGAGGATCGCTTCATCGAGATCGGCCTAAACTACCGCGTCATCGGCGGTCCGCGCTTCTACGAGCGGCTGGAAATCCGCGACGCCATGGCCTTCCTGCGCGTCGTCGCCCAGGGCGCCGACGATCTCGCCTTCGAACGCATTGTCAATGTGCCCAAGCGCGGTCTCGGCGAGGCCGCCATCCGCCAGATCCATGACACCGCCCGCGCCCTGCGTGTCCCGATGCTGGAGGCCGCCGCAAAGCTTGCCGAAAGCGAC
>JBKJRE010000198.1:0-10164 GCA_046594775.1 Rhizobiaceae bacterium
GACAAAACAATGTCCTTCCGGCGAAACGCCAGATTCGAAATTCCACGCACTGCTGCTTAATCCCACTCGCCTGCTGCGTCGAAAATGGACAGCGTCAACCGAACCCGGAATCGAGCCCGCAACGGATAACTTCGCCTGATTTGTCTGGCTTGACCGGGTTGAAACCCGTCCTTCTCGATGAACCGACATTACAAAAAGCGGCGTCGTCAGGGCAAGTCCGAAGCTAAGGGTTTTTTAATGTATTGGCGCGCTCGCCATCCCAATTCACTGTCAGCTGCTTTTCGGAAAACCGACAAAACCGTTTTGATTCAAAACCTTTCCCGGCTGCCATCCGGGTTGCATACAGCGCGGAAATTTTTTCAAAAAATTCGCTTGACACCGGGTTGTTGCCTCCGAACCACAGCGAGTGTGGCCAAGCTGTGGACAACCGCGTGCAAGATATTGAAAACAATAGAGAAATTGTGCGGCGCGTTGGCGCAACACCAAGCGGCCAAGCATATCTGAAACGGGAACCTTGCGGATGTGCCGGCAAATAGAATTTGGATCGCCAACGGCGACGGTAGGGGCGCCTGCGAAGGGCGCGGCCAAGCCGTTGGCCGGCAAACAAAAAACCCGGCGCGAGGCACCGGGTTTACATGTCGCCCAGGCGTAGAAATCAGGCGGACAACGCTTTAAGGCGCTGCGCCAGACGGGAAACTTTGCGCGAAGCTGTGTTGGAATGGAGCACGCCCTTGTTGGCTGCTCGCATCAATTCGGGTTGTGCGGTCTTGAAGGCGGCTTCGGCAGCACTCTTGTCGCCAGCAAGAATGGCTTCTTCCACCTGACGCACATAGGTGCGCACGCGCGAACGACGGTTTTTGTTGATTGCCGTTTTGCGAGCGATCTTGCGCGTCGCCTTCTTGGCCGAAGATGTGTTGGCCATGATGCCTCTCTATCTCAAATATCAAGCGCTTCTAGATGCCTAGTGCGCAAAAACAAACAGGCGGCTGCAAAGCCACCTCGGTTTGAGCGGCTTATAGTTCAGCTTCCACCGCGCGTCAACGCGGATTCGGGCTGGGATCCCTGCCATCTCAGTGCCGGCTATCGGTTGCGAAACTGTGGCGCACGCTTTTCGGAAAATGCCGCCATGCCTTCCTTCTGATCCTCAAGCGCAAACAGCGAGTGGAACAGCCGCCTTTCAAACCGCAAGCCCTCCGACAGGGTGGTTTCATAGGACCGGTTTACCGCCTCCTTCGCCATCATGACGGCCGGAAGGGAATAGCTGGCGATCTTAGCGGCTGCCTTCAGAGACTCCTCGATGAGACTGGCTGCAGGGACGATTCGCGAAACAAGTCCGGCGCGTTCGGCTTCCGCCGCATCCATCATGCGTCCGGTCAGCACCATGTCCATCGCCTTGGACTTGCCGACAAACCGGGTAAGCCTTTGTGAGCCTCCCATGCCGGGTATGACGCCGAGCGTGATCTCGGGTTGTCCGAATTTGGCAGTATCGGCCGCGATGATGAAATCGCACATCATCGCAAGCTCGCAGCCGCCGCCCAGTGCATAGCCTGCTACGGCGGCGATGACAGGTTTCCGCAGGCGTGCAAACTCTTCCCATCCGACGAAAAAGTCCTCAAGGTAAACATCGACGTACCCCTTTGTCTGCATTTCCTTTATGTCGGCTCCGGCGGCGAAAGCTTTCTGCGAACCGGTCAGCACCACGGCGCCGATCGCAGCATTGCTCTCGATGCCTTTCAGCGCATCCAGAAGCTCGGCAAGGATTTTCGTGTTGAGGGCATTCAGCGCCTTGGGTCTGTCAAGCGTCAGCAGAGCGACACTGTCATGCATTTCTACAATGATCGTTTCAAAATACATCGCTGTGCTCCTTCTCAACGCTGCCCCTTCTAGGGTCGGGACGGATCAATTCTGGCATTTGGGACAATAGAATGTCGACCGGCCACTCTGGACGATCCGGTGGATCACGCCATGGCATCCCTGTTTTCGGCACGCTTCGCCCTCGCGGCCATAAACGGAGAACTGGTGCTGGAAATATCCGAGCGATCCGTCGGCCTGGGCGTAGTCACGCAGCGTGGATCCTCCGGCCTCGATCGCGTCGGCAATCACGGAACGGACGGCCTTTGCGAGTTTGATCGCCCGGGCGCTGGTTCTGCCCGAGGCCAGTGCTAGTGTCTGGGCCGCCCGGCGAGGCGACAGGCCTGCACGCCAAAGGGCTTCTGCGACATAGATGTTGCCAAGGCCGGCAATCAGTCGCTGATCGAGCAAGGCTGCCTTCAACGGCGCCTTCTTGCCTCGGAAGAGTTCGGCGATCAGCAGACCGTCTAGCGTATTTCCCGTGGGTTCAACGCCAAGTCCGGAAAGCATGGGATGCTGACCATCGTCTGCGGCAAACATCATGAAGCCGAACCGCCTGGGATCATTGAACACAACCTGAGCCGGTTCCTGCTCTGGCGGGACCAGGTGAAATACCACATGGTCGTGCGTTGCCGCCCGTGAACGCGGGTGATGAAATGCCCCCGGTGTCGATGAATTCGCGGAGCTCTCGATCCGGAATGATCCGGACATGCCGAGATGGCAGATCAGCATTGGGCCACAGTCAAATTCGAGCGTGAGATATTTTGCGCGCCGGCCAAGTGACAGGATGCGGCGACCCTTGAGCCGCGCGGAAAAACCCGCCGGAAGCGGAAACCGCAACTCGGGTCGACGTGCTTCGACACGCAGGATAAGGGCGCCCTCCATGACCGGCTGCAGGCCGCGCCGCACGGTTTCGACCTCCGGGAGTTCAGGCATCGCCGGCAATCGCATTGTAAAATGAGCGGCCATGAGGGCCGGCCGTCAAGCCAAGGTGTTCAGCCACCGTTTCGCCGATGTCGGCAAATGTTGCACGCAACCCGATGTCGCCGCCCGGTAGACCCGGCGCCATGCCGAAGACAGGCACGCGCTCCCGCGTGTGGTCGGAGCCGTGCCAGGATGGATCGCAGCCGTGATCTGCCGTTATGAGCAACAGATCGCCGGGCTCCAGCAGTGCCAGCGATTCCGGCAGTCTGCGGTCAAATTTCTCAAGCGCCGCGGCATAGCCGGCAATATCGCGGCGATGACCGTAAAGCGTGTCGAAATCGACGAAGTTTGCAAAAACCAGATCGCCGTCCTTCGAATCCCTCATGGCGCCCAAGGCTACATCGAAGAGGGCCATGTTGTCGGCTGCCTTGCGAACCTCTGAAACGCCCCGATGAGCGAAGATGTCGCCAATCTTGCCGACGCCAATGGTCTTGCTGCCTCTGGCAGTCAGCCGGTCGAGCAAGGTCGGCTCTGGGGGGGGGATGGAGAAGTCACGGCGGTTAGCCGTGCGCTCGAAGCCTTTCGCAGTCTCCCCGACGAAAGGCCTTGCAATCACGCGGCCGATGTTGAGCGGATCGACCAGATCGCGAACAAGGCTGCAAAGTTCATAGAGTCTTCCGAGGCCAAAATAGTGCTCGTGCGCAGCAATCTGAATCACCGAATCGCTGGATGTGTAGACGATAGGGTTGCGGGTTCTGACATGCTCTTCGCCGAGCTCCGCGACGATCTCTGTGCCGGATGCATGGCGGTTGCCAAGAATCCCGCTGATACCGCCACGTTCGATAAGGGCTGAGGTCAGGGATTCAGGAAATGTCGGAATGGTCTGAGGAAAATAACCCCATTCGAAAGTCACGGGCACACCGGCAATTTCCCAGTGTCCAGAGGGCGTATCCTTGCCGTTGGATACTTCTTGCGCGGCCCCGTAGAACGAGGATTTCTTGAGGGCGGTCGGCAAGCGAGTCTTGAAGCCCGTAGCAATTTCGGCAGCAAGGCCAAGTCCCAGCGAAAGCGACGTTGGTATGGAAAGAGCTCCGTCGCGAAGACCCGTGCGGTTGGCGAGCCCGGCGCTACATGCTTCAGCAATGTGAGCAAACGTGTTTGCGCCTAGATCGCCGTATTTCTCAGCGTCGTCGGCGCCGCCAATGCCGAAAGAGTCCAATACGAAAAGAAAGGCGCGGGACATTATCAATCTCTGACAGCCTGATGCCGGATCAGCGCGTCAGACATAGAGTTTGCACGCGGCAATGGCAAACCTGAAGATGACGTAGTCTCTGCCGACAGACGGGATCGAGCAGCCCACACTGAATCGGTTATGAGGGCACTGGAAGCCTTGGATTACCGATGAGACTTGCGAACGCTCGCGGACGATAGTTGCTGCGCAGGTGAAGATCCGTCAGCAGTCGGGGCAGGGGATGGTGATGCTCCTGCGAGGGCGGAGATAGTACGTTTCTTTCATCGAGATGCCGTCGAAGGCGGCGGCCAGGCCCAGTGCCGGCTTTGACGAGGCGGCCCAGGTGATGACCGGCGCGTAGGCAAGGGAACTCTCCGCGCGCACCAGAAAGCTGCCCTTTACCTCAAGGGCGGCCGGGACCGTGGTGATCGAACCGGCGACTTCGCCCGAACTGAAAGTGCCGTTCACCAGCGTGCGGGACCACACGACTTGCACTTTCGGCGTTGTCTCGTCGGTGATCTGGATGGCGGTGATGGCGATAGTTGGCTGGCTGCGGTTGTAGGGCTGCAATGTCGCTTCGCCGATCTGCATGATCGCCTCGAGTTCCGACTTGCTGATAGACGGTTGCTGGGTGACAAGATCAGCGACCATGTCGCCGACACGGCTGACCTTTTTGTTTGCCTCGATGGCCTGAGAGACTTCCATGGTCACGAAGTACATCGCCATCAGAAGGGGAACGATCAGCGCAAACTCCAGGGCTGCCACGCCGCGCCGGTCGGAAAATAGGCAGCTAAGGATAGAGCCAACTCGAGTGGCCGCAGGTTTCGCAAATAGTTTAAGAACCATATTGGTGTCCTTCCACGCCCAATGATCGCTCATTGGAGCACGGTGCCAGGGATCAATCGTCGAACGGCTCGTTCTGCCACGTGACAGTCGCGAAGTGCAGCGTTTTGCCGTCCTTCAAGTTTGAAACGAGTTTGCTCATGAAGTCGGTTATGACCGGCCACTTGTAGAAGACGCGCAGCATGTTCTTGGACATCGAAAGCCCGGGGCTTACGGCAAAATCGGACGTGTTCAGGTCCCGGTCGGCTGTCAGGCGCACACGCACCTTCGCGGCATCGGCGAAAGTCGGGAATTCTCTGAGGTCGACTTCCAGTCCGGGGCAGTTTTTCGCCACCATGATCTCGAGCTCGTTGCAGATCATCGTTTTTAGTGTGCCCTCATTGATATCCGCCGGCTTGAGCTGGCCGGTTCGGATCTGTCTGGCGATGTCGTCGGTGACGTTGGCCATGACCTGCTGGGCCGCGAAGGATATGCAGCTTTCCAGAATGGCAAATACGAGAGCGGCGAAGGGCAGCGCCAGAAGCGTGAATTCGATAGCGGTGCTGCCCCCGCGGTTACGCAGAAATCTGGCGAATAGCCCGGTTCGTCGGTTCGAAGGCTGCGCTTTGTTCTCTATGGTCATGGCGGTTTCCTGCCGATCGGTCCGGTATCTGCAGGAACGGTAAACCAATCCGGTTGAAGCCGAGTTTTGATGACAGGTTCAATTTGCGCCGAAGCCTTTACCGACCGTTAGCCACGTCGCGCGAGTTGGCGGATTGACTGCGCTTGGGAACGGATCCGCATGCCTACTGGCCATTGCTCATTTCAGCTTCGGAAGTGCGTTCGGCGTCTGTCTTGTACGAGCTTTCGCAATAGGGAGTGCACGACATGGTTTGTACCGATGCACGCCTGTAGATCCGCACGGAAGAGGCTGTAGAACGCGTCACAATAATCTGTTCATCAATGATCGGAATGCCCTCATCATCGAGAACGACCATGTTCGTTACGCCAAACCCTTTGCCTGTCAGGACGACAGTCGATGCATCCTGCACGGAGGCGTCCGCGATGTCTGGATTGCCTATGATAATTGTATCCGCATCGCGGGCCAGCTTCACGATCTTCGCCTGGTTCATCGTCACCTCTATTCCCGCTCCAGCATGAACTGGCAGCAAGGCAGCCGATGAGGCAAACAGCGCGGCGACACCAAGTTTCACAATGTGCTTCGCCATGTAGGCTCCCCAGACAAGTAAGATGTTCAACGGAAGATGAACGAGATTGGTGAACCAATGGTTAAGTAGCCGGGGACTGGACGGATGCCGCCGGATCGGTGTGCACGCGTGGCCGGATGCAGGATCGAGCCGGGTGCGGTCGTCCGGGCGGATCCTGTCTGATTCCTGACCGTTAACCAATGCAGCGGAAAGGATTCGGTAAGCCTGTTTCTTAAGTCGATCGAAAGAGCTTGGTCCTAAATTGCAGCTATCCGATCAACCAACACAGAAGTTTGACGGAAGTGCTGTAACACGTGGCCTAGGAGCTTTCACATGACTAACATTCTTGCACGTTTCATGAAGGACGAATCTGGCGCGACGGCCATCGAATATGGTCTGATCGCTGCTCTTATCGCACTGGCCATCATGGTTGGCGCTGGCGCAGTCGGCAACTCGCTGAACGCGAAGTTCAACTCGATCTCGACCGCACTGAAATAAAGTCTCTTCTGGCCGATTGCCGGCCAGGCAAACGATAAAGGGCCGCTCCTTGTGGGGCGGCCTTTTTTTTGAATAATTTGCAGTGTCGGGTTCACGCGAGATTAACGTCATGCACGCTATCGTTGCGACCGAAACAGTCGCAATCCTGGAACCCGGACATGCTTGAAGCGCTCATTTTTGTCGTTTTCCCGTTCTGCATGGTCTTTGCAGCTGTGTCGGACACGCTGTCGATGACCATCGCCAATCGCGTTCCTGTGCTTCTCCTGGCAGTTTTCGCCTTGGTTGCGCCTTTGACGGGTATGGACGTGGCGACTTACGGATGGCACTTCGCGGCCGGGATGCTGGTGCTCCTGATTACTTTCGGCATGTTTGCCATGGGCGGAATGGGCGGCGGGGACGCGAAATTGCTTGCCGCATCGGCTGTATGGATGGGCTTCAACGTGCATCTGATCGAATATGTAGTCGTCTCGGCATTTGTCGGCGGCGCCCTGACCTTGTCGATCCTTGGCTACCGCGGTTCGGTGCTTGCCACGTTTACCAGCCACAATATTTTTCTGCGCAATCTGGCCAATGACAAGGGGGGCATTCCCTATGCGATTGCCCTAGGTATTGGCGGGTTGGTCACCTATCCAAGCTCCCCGCTCATGACATGGGCCCTCGGTCAACTCGTCATCCAGTAGCAGCGACCAGAGGGGCCAACGCCGAATGTTTTACGCTCGGTTCCTTCGGGCAACACACGGTACGATTTCTTCCGGACAATCTACCAATCCTACGGCATGGTAACCGTTAATTAGTCACGATCCTAAGGATTGCATTAACCTTAATTTGACGATTGGAACTGCACTGTCGGGTCTGGCTAGGTGGTTTGCCACGTACGAGGCTTGGACAATATGGCAGCATCCCGACTGATAATCCTGGGCGTGGCAGTGGCCGCAGCCGGCGGCGCCGGTTACGTCGCCAAGAACATGATGGTGGCTCCCGCACCCGAGGTCATTGTCGAGCAGGGACCCCAGGCCCCCTCGATTGATCTGTCTGATGTGCTGGTTCTCACTGCGGACGTCCCCATGGGAGGAACGATCGGTGACCAGCTTGACTGGCAGTCTTGGCCGTCGAGCGGATTGAACGAGAACTTCATCACGCGTGACAGTGACGCCAACGCGATCGAAGAGTACAAGGGCGCCGTCGCAAGAGTTGCAATGTACGCTGGCGAGCCGCTGCGGAAATCGAAGCTCATTGGTGAAGGCCAGAGCTTCATGTCTTCGATACTGCCAGCCGGGACCCGGGCGATAGCAACGCAGATCGCCGCGGATACTTCTGCGGGCGGTTTCATCCTGCCAAACGACTATGTCGATGTCATCATGACACGGCGCTCCGATGTTGCCACGTCGACCGGAGGGTTCATAACCGAGACGATTCTCAAGAACATCCGGGTTCTCGCCATCGACCAGGCCATTCAGGAAGACGAGGAAGGCAGGCGCGTCAAGGTTGGCGAAACCGCAACGCTGGAACTGACCCCTCAACAGGCCGAGATCATCACCGTGGCCCAGCAGATGGCCGACAGGCTCACGCTTTCCCTGCGAGCTTTGGTCGATACCCAGGAGGTCATTACCGAAGAGGCCGACTATCTGGTGTCCGGCAATGGCAGGCGAGGCACGGTCCGGCTGATCAAGTCGGGTGAAGTTTCCGAAGTGGGGGCAAGGAAATGAACTCCGCTGCAATTTTTCCCACGGTGAGAGGCGCAGTGGCGGCAACCGCTCTTTCGGCGGCCTTGATACTCGTTCCGGTCATCACAACCCCACCGGGCTTTGCCGGCGCGCAGGCCGCCAGCGGACGGGCCACCGTCGGTTCCATGACCGCATCACAACGTGTCAAGCTGGGTCTTAACAAGTCGGTCGTGATAGACCTGCCGGCCGATGCCTATGATATTCTTGTAGCAAATCCGGCCGTGGCCGATGCAGTCACCCGCACGGCCCGGCGCATCTATCTCTTCGGCAAGAGTGTAGGTGAGACGAACATCTTCGTTTTCGGCCCGAATGGCGAGCAGATCGTGAGCCTTGACCTTGCCGTCGAACGCGACACTGCGGGCGTCGAGGAGAACATCAAGCGGTTCATTCCGACCTCGAATGTAAAGGTTGAGCTCATAAATGATAACGTCGTTCTGACCGGAACGGTCGATACTCCGCTCGACGCCAGCCGCGCCGCGCAGATTGCAAACATGCTGGTCAGGGGCGGTGAAGCCACGACAGGCCAGTATTCGCAGACTGCGGCCGCTTCGAGCGATGGCGGCGGGGTCGATATCAACAATCCCGACGCGACCCGGCAGGTCAGCGGAATCGTCAATCTGATCCAGATCATCGGTGAAGATCAGGTGATGCTGAAGGTAACCGTCGCTGAAGTCAGCCGCAACGTCATGAAGCAGCTTGGCGTCAACATGATCGGCGATGGCTCTTCGAACGGCATAAGCTGGGGGGCGGTCACAGAGAGCCTGCCTGGTCTCGGCAAGCCGCTCGGTGGGACGCAGGCCTCGATCGGTACTGCTGCGATTGACGCCTATGTCAACGCCATGGAACAGGCTGGCGTCATGAAGACTCTGGCCGAGCCAACCCTGACCGCGGTTTCTGGCCAGCAGGCGACTTTCAGGGTGGGTGGCGAGTTCAACCTGGTGACCAATCAGAATGCGGGATCGGATGGTTCGGCAACCTATGAGGTAGAGAAGATCGAATACGGAATAGGGCTGGAGTTCAAACCGGTCGTCTTGTCTGCCGGGCGCATCAGCTTGAAGATCCGTACATCCGTATCCGAGCCAACGGATGAGGCCTCGGTTACACTCTCCGGAGGAGGTCAGCGCGGCGCCAAATTCAGACGTCCAGGAATGACTGCCCTGTCAATCAGGAAGCGGCTGGCGGATACGACAGTGGAGCTTCCCTCCGGCGGCTCGATGATGATCGCTGGTCTGGTTCGTGACGATGTCAGACAAGCCATCAACGGAACGCCGGGTCTTTCAAAGCTGCCGATCCTGGGAGCGCTGTTCCGCAGCCGCGACTTCGTTCGCAACGAGACCGAACTGGTCATCATCGTGACGCCCTACATAGCGCGGCCAGTAGCTCGCAACCAGCTTGCCAAGCCGGAAGACAACTTTAACGCCGCGAGCGACGGCGCCGCCATGTTCCTTGGCCGCGTCAACCGGGTTTACGGCACCATGCAGACCAATTTGCCGAACGGCCGCTACCATGGCGTCGTTGGCTACATCTACAAGTAATCGGGGATTTTGGGCCATGTCTGACGCAGAGTTCAAAACCGGGATTGCCGCCGCGACAACGCTAGGCAGTGAAACATCGTCACGCCGATCCCTGCCGATCCTCGCCCTGGTGACAGTAGCGCTTCTCTCTGGTTGTGCCATGCAGAAGCGTGACTCGATCACCGTGGGTGCCGTTCCAGATGACTATCGGACGAACCACCCCATCGTGATCGCATCCAAGGAAGAGACCCTTGACCTGCCGGTGGGTGCAAGTGACCGAGGAGCCACAAGGCCGCAGAAGGATTCCCTCGAAGGCTTTCTGGCGGGCTATGATCGTACCGCCGCTCCGGTTCTCAACATCATTACGCCCTCCGGCTCCGCCAATGCCCTCG